>NZ_JCACVY010000229.1:0-5645 GCF_058833935.1 Roseomonas sp. TS2
CGGCTTCGGGGCGCGGAACAGGCCACCCATGCGCGTGCTGGCTCCTTCGGGATGCGGCGGAAGGACCCCCAAAAAGCCGCGAGCCCGTCCGGAGGGGGTCCGGACGGGCTCGCGCAGTGTGCGGGGATCGGGAGGATGCCTCAGGGCGCAACTCGCCCGTTGACGAGGAAATCTTTAGCCAGCGCGCAAGGCAGTGTCAATGATTATTTTCCTATTTAAGACTTCATTCACCAGCGCCTGATACAACCCATGGGGTGTAAGTGCCCGTGGCGCCCCCTCGCCCAGCAGGGCGCGGCACACCTGCACACAGGAATAAAAACTTATCTCGGGCCGCCAATTGCGGGACACGGGCGGCCCCGGACGGAACGGCCCCACAACCGAAAGGCCCGCGCGGCGATAGAAGCCCGGAAGATCGAAACCCGCCGCCAACTCGGCCCGCGTCACCAGCAGCCGGCCGGAGAGCGGTTCCACCAGCGTCCACCCCGCCTTGTCGCGGAGGACGGCAAAGCAATGGCGGAAACCGGGCCGGAGCAGCCGCAACCAACCCTGATCCGCCTGCCCGCCGAAGCCGATCCAGACCTGCTGCTCCTCCCCGGCCAGCGCATGCCGTGGCGAGAGCCGCCGCGGCGCGCCCTTTCCGGCGGCGCTCATGCCGCACCCCGGCGCGGCAGGGCCACCACCTCGCCCGGCTCGCCGAGGCTGGCTCCGGCGACGATACCCTTGATCCGCAACGGCCATTCCAGGCGCTGCATGGCTTCCGACCAGATCCGCCAGTCATTCTTCTCGGCGAGGTGCCGCGGGTCCGGGGCCACGCCACGCTCGCCCCAGAGGCGCATGATGCGGGCATGGACGAGGTCGATGCGGCGCTGGCGGTAGAGACGGTCCAGGCACTTCACCACGTCGTCCGGCTCGCAGGGGCGCATGGCGCGGCCGGCGCCGGCCACCACCCGCGCCCCGTCGCGGCGCGCCGTCAGCGCGGCCATCGTCCAGAACCAGGCTTCGTCGGCGCTGCGGAATGGCTCGGCCTTCGCCAGGGAAGCCAGAACCGGGGTGGCATTGGAGCGGAGAGCGGCCGTCATGGGGGCGTTGCCTCGCCATTAGGTTGATGACCTGTTCATCATTGCGAGCGGCCATCCTAGGCGTCAACACCTAAATGTGATCATGTTCCTATTGATTCGGGATTGCACGCCTAGGATAATTGGCCCATGCGTCATGACGATATCTGGCGGGCGGTCGATGCCCTGGCAGCCGAGCACGGCCTGTCCCCCTCCGGCCTTGCCCGCAAGGCCGGGCTTGACCCTACCGCCTTCAACCCGTCGAAGCGCGTCGGCGCGGACGGGCGCGCCCGCTGGCCCTCCACCGAGAGCATCGCCAAGATCCTCTCCGCCACCGGCACGGAGATGGACAGCTTCGCCTCCCTCGTGACCGGCGCGCCGGCGCTCCACAGCGCCGGCGCGCGCAGCATGGCCGGCCGGCGAATCCCGCTGATCGGCATGGCCCAGGCGGGCAGCGACGGCTATTTCGGCGATGGCGGCTACCCCGTCGGCGCCGGCTGGGACGAGATCAGCTCGCCCGAGCTGGCCGACCCCAACGCCTATGCGCTGGAAATCTCCGGCGACAGCATGGAGCCGGTGTTCCGGGACGGGGACATCATCATCGTCTCCCCCAACTCGCCGGTGCGGCGGGGGGACCGGGTGGTGGTGCGCACAGTGAAGGGCGAGGTGATGGCCAAGGAGCTGGTGCGGCAATCCGCCCGGCGGATCGAGCTGGCCAGCCTCAACCCGGCCCATCCGCACTACAGCTTCGATCTCTCGGAGGTCCTGTGGATGCACCGCATCCTGTGGGCCAGCCAGTAAGGGCGGCGGAGGGCCTCGTCCGCCGCGCCGCCGGTCAGCGGGCGAGCTGCTCCAGCAGGCCCTGCGGGTCGCGCTCGGGCGGGCAGACCAGGTAGCGGCCATCCTCCAGGGGCACGGCGGCCAGGCCGGTATCCTCGTAGGCGCGCAGCATGGCCGGGCCGACCTGCCAGAAGGCATGCGCCACGCCGTTGCGCTCGCACAGGTCGCGGAAGCGCCACAGCGCGGCGATGCAGGCCGACTCGTCGCCGGCCGGATCGCCCAGCCCCACCCACACATCGCCCTGGCGGCGGAAGGCGAAGCCGGCGCCACGGCCGCCCTCGGCGAAGATGACGCCGTCGGCCTGCGCCGGCACCCGCGCGCCCAGCATGGCCAGCCGCGCGCGGGCGCCGAGGTCGTAGGGCACGGCGCGGATGCGCGCCGGGCGCAGCAGCCGCACCACCGCCACCAGCAGCAGCACGCCGCATAGCCCCACCGCGAAGCGCAGCGTGTGCGGCGTCTCCTCCGAGAAGGGCACGGCCCACCAGGGCTCGTCCGCCACCGGCCCCTGCCAGCCGATTCGCGCCAGGGTCAGCGCCGCCACCGCGCTGGCGGCCAGCGGCACCAGCGTGCTGCCGGCCAGCGGCTCGCCGGTCAGCCGGGCATCGCGGTAGAAGGCGGTGCGGATGCAGGCCAGCAGCCCGGCCAGGGCCAGGAAGCCGCCCGAGATGAACCAGGGCTCGCCGCGCAGCAGCGCCACCACCGTGCCCGCCATCAGCAGCACGATGCCCGAGACCCAGGCGATACGCAGCCGCCGCAGCATGCCATAGGCCACCACCAGCAGCAGCGAGCCGATCACCGAGGCGGCGAAGTGGCTGGCCAGCGCCGCCCACTCCCCCGCCCAGACCGCGAGGCGGGAGCCCCGTGCCGGCAGCGCCCCGATGAACAGCAGCGCCACCCCGGCCAGCCCGGAGAGCCCGGCCAGGGCCGGCCCCTCCAGCGCGTCCGTCGCCCGGCTCTCGATGCCGATGCGCCCCAGCAGGTGCCGGCGCTGGTTGATCTCGAAGGCGGCGAACAGGGCGCCGGCCAGGAAGAGCGGGATGATGTAGTAGAAGAAGCGGAACAGCAGCAGCGCGCCGATCACCTGCGGCGCCGGCACATAGGGCTGCAGCCCCACCAGCACCGCCGTGTCGAACACGCCGAGACCGCCCGGCACGTTGGCCGCCAGCCCCGCCGTGTAGGCGGCGAGGTAGATGCCGAGGAAGCGGGCGAAGCTCAGCCCCTCGGCCGGCGGCAGCAGCGAATAGAAGATCATCGCCGTCACGGCCACATCGACACCGGCCAGCAGGGTCTGCGCGCAGGCCATGCGGAAGCCCGGCAGGTCGATGCGGTGGCCGAAGACGGTGAAGTGCGGCAGGAAGCGCGAGAGCAGGATGTAGCTCCCTACCACCCCGAGCAGCGCGACGCCCACCGCCTGCATGGCCCAGTGCGGCAGGTTCTCGGCGATCCAGGGCACCACCTCGGGCTCCCAGATCAGCACCATGCCGCCCAGCGCCATGCCGCCCAGCCCGAAGGTGAGGCTGGTGAAGGCGATGACCTTGGCGATCTCGCCAGGCGTCAGCCCCCAGGCGGCGTAGAAGCGGTAGCGCACCGCGGCGCCGGAGACGGCGGCGAAGCCCAGATTGTGCGCCAGCGTGTAGGCGCAGAAGGAGGCGAGCGAGGTGCGGGAATAGCTGACCGGCTTACCGGCATAGACCGAGCCGAGCCGGTCGTAGATGGTGAGCACCGCATAGGCCAGCACGGTCCAGCCCGCGGCGACCCACAGGGTAGGCGTGGGCACGGCGGCGATGGCGGCGCGGATCTCCGCCATGGAGAGGTCCCGCAGCTCGCGCTGCACCACATAGAGGGCGCCGACCAGCAGCAGCAGGCCGAACACCGTCGGCCCGTGCCGCCGCAGCAGGCCGAGCACGCGGCCCTTGCGGGTCACGCCGACGCCGCCTCCGCTTCCGGTGCCGCCCCTGCGGCATCGGATGGCCGCGCCAGCGCCTCCTCCACCAGCCGGATCGTCTCCGGCACGCCATAGGCGGCGGCGAGGCTGCCGAAGCGCGGCCCCTGATCGGCGCCGACCAGCACCTGGTAGAGTGCGTTGAACCAGCCGCGCGCCACGCCAGGGGAGCCGTCCTTCATCACCTGGATGAAGGGCTCGCGCCGCCCGGCGTCATAGACATCCACCTGGATGCGCTCGGCCTGCGGCAGGCCGGGGGGCAGCGCCTCGATCTCGGCCTGGTGCGCGCGCAGCAGGTCGACCAGGGCCTGGAAGCAGGGGCGCTCCTCGGCCGTCGGCGCGCGGGGCGTGAGGCCGGGCAGCACGAAGTCCCGCGCATAGGCCACGGCATATTCGACGAGCTGCCCGAGGAGCGGCTGCGTCTCGGGCGTGGCACCGGGGGCGTAGTTGCGGACGAACTTCCACAGCCGCTCCGGCGTGTCCGCCGCCGCCACGGTGGCGAGGTTCAGCAGCATGCCGAAGGTCAGCGGCGGCTCCGGGCTGTTCGGCACCTCGCCGCCGTGGATGTGCCAGTCGGGGTTGGCCGGGTCGGGGCTGGCACGCAGGCGCTCGCGCTGCTGCAGGTACTCGTCCGTCGCGCGCGGGATGACGTCGAAATGCAGGCGCTTGGCCCGGCCAGGCTGCCCGTACATGAAGTAGGCCAGGCTCTCGGGCGGGGCGTAGCGCAGCCATTCCTCGATGGTGAGGCCGTTGCCCTTGGACTTGCTGATCTTCTGCCCCTGGGCGTCGAGGAACAGCTCATAGGTCATGCTGACCGGCGGCTCCGCCCCCAGCACCCGGCAGATGCCGGAGGAGAGCTTCACGCTGTCGATCAGGTCCTTGCCCGACATCTCGTAATCGACGCCCAGCGCATACCAGCGCATCGCCCAATCCGCCTTCCACTGCGCCTTGACGTGGCCGCCGGTGACGGGGGTCTCGAAGCGCTCGCCGCTCTCCGGGTCGCGCCAGACGATGGTGCCGTCCTGCGGACGCGCCTCCTCCACCGGCACCTGCATCACCACGCCGGTGCGGGGATGGACGGGCAGGAAGGGCGAGTAGGTGGCGCGGCGGTCCGGGCCGAGGGTGGGCAGGATCACCTGCCGCACCTCCTCGTGGCATTCCAGCATCCGCAGAAGCGCCGCATCGAACCGGCCGGAGCGGTAGTAGTCGGTGGCCGAGGCGAACTCGTACTCGAAGCCGAAGGCGTCGAGGAAGGCGCGCAGCCGGGCGTTGTTGTGGTGCCCGAAGCTCTCATGCGTGCCGAAGGGGTCGGGGATGGCGGTGAGCGACTTGCCGAGATGCTGCCGCAGCAGGTCCCCGTTCGGCACGTTGTCCGGCACCTTGCGCAGCCCGTCCATGTCGTCCGAGAAGGCCAGCAGGCGGCCCTTGAGGCCGGTCATCCGCTCGAAGGCCTGGCGCACCCAGGTGGTGCGCGCCACCTCGCCGAAGGTGCCGATATGCGGCAGGCCCGAGGGGCCGTAGCCGGTCTCGAACAGCGCCGTCGCTTTGCCGGCCGCGGCAATGCGATCGGCGACCTTGGCGGCTTCCTCGAAGGGCCAGGCCTTGACGGTGCGGAGCGATGAATCGGCGGTCATGCAGCGCCCCATGCCAGCGCGGCAGCGCCCGGTCAACGCGCCGCTTGGGCAAGGCAGCCCCCGCATCCTTGCGCGGCCATCACCTTTGGGAAAAACCGCGCTGCATCCTGGCCTCGTTCGCCTTTTGCCCCTAGGTTCCGCGCGTGTCTCTCCCCCCGGACCTTTCCCCGGCGC
>NZ_JCACVY010000230.1:2500-5611 GCF_058833935.1 Roseomonas sp. TS2
GGTGACGAGAATGAGTATGAGAAGGGCGTTCAGTGGATGCCTTGGCACCAAGAGGCGATGAAGGACGTGGCACGCTGCGATAAGCCGCGGGGAGATGCGAGCGATCGTTGATCCGCGGATGTCCGAATGGGGAAACCCCTCCTTTATGGAGATCTGGTTCTGAATACATAGGGATCAGAGGCAAACCCGGTGAACTGAAACATCTCAGTAGCCGGAGGAAAAGACATCAACAGAGATTCCCCGAGTAGTGGCGAGCGAAAGGGGACCAGGCCAGTACCCAGTCAACGTTAAGCCGAACGGTCTGGAAAGTCCGGCCAGAGCGGGTGATAGCCCCGTAGGCGTATGGCTTTGATTGGGTCTCGAGTAGGGCGGGGCACGTGAAACCCTGTCTGAACGTGGGGGGACCACCCTCCAAGCCTAAATACTCCTTGGTGACCGATAGTGCACAAGTACCGTGAGGGAAAGGTGAAAAGCACCCCGACAAGGGGAGTGAAAGAGACCTGAAACCGAACGCCTACAAGCAGTCGGAGCCCGCAAGGGTGACGGCGTACCTTTTGTATAATGGGTCCGCGAGTTTCTGTTTGCAGCAAGCTTAAGCCGTTAGGTGTAGGCGCAGCGAAAGCGAGTCCGAACAGGGCGCCGAGTTGCAGGCAGAAGACCCGAAACCGAGTGATCTAGCCATGGCCAGGCTGAAGGTGCGGTAACACGCACTGGAGGGCCGAACCCACGCCTGTTGAAAAAGTCGGGGATGAGCTGTGGCTAGGGGTGAAAGGCCAATCAAACTCGGAAATAGCTGGTTCTCCGCGAAATCTATTGAGGTAGATCGTCAGGCGAACACCGCCGGAGGTAGAGCACCGGAAGGGCTAGGGGGACCCAAAGTCCTACCAAACCCTACCGAACTCCGAATGCCGGTGAGTGCTACCTGGCAGACAGACAGTGGGTGCTAAGGTCCATTGTCGAGAGGGAAACAGCCCAGACCACCAGCTAAGGCCCCCAAATCGTGGCTAAGTGGGAAAGCATGTGAGACGGCCAAAACAACCAGGAGGTTGGCTTAGAAGCAGCCATCCTTTAAAGAAAGCGTAATAGCTCACTGGTCTAATAGCTGTCTTGCGGCGAAAATGTAACGGGGCTCAAGCCACGTGCCGAAGCTGTGGATGCATACGCAAGTATGCGTGGTAGCGGAGCGTTCCGTAGGCCTGCGAAGGTGGACCCGTGAGGGCCGCTGGAGGTATCGGAAGTGCGAATGCGGACATGAGTAGCGACAAAGAGGGTGAGAACCCCTCTCGCCGAAAGTCCAAGGGTTCCTGCGCAAGGCCAATCCGCGCAGGGTGAGCCGGCCCCTAAGGCGAGGGCGACAGCCGTAGCCGATGGAAACCAGGTGAATATTCCTGGGCCTGTCAGAAGTGACGAGTGTGAACCGTAGTCCCTCCTTATTGGATTGGAGAGGCTGCCGGATCACTCCAGGAAATAGCTCTGACATTATAGACCGTACCCGAAACCGACACAGGTGGACTGGTTGAGTATACCGAGGCGCTTGAGAGAACCATGCTGAAGGAACTAGGCAAATTACTCGCGTAACTTCGGGATAAGCGAGACCCATAGCCGGGCAACCGGAGATGGGTGGCACAGACCAGGGGGTGGCGACTGTTTAGTAAAAACACAGGGCTCTGCGAAATCGAGAGATGACGTATAGGGTCTGACGCCTGCCCGGTGCTGGAAGGTTAAGAGGAGGTGTGCAAGCACCGAATTGAAGCCCCAGTAAACGGCGGCCGTAACTATAACGGTCCTAAGGTAGCGAAATTCCTTGTCGGGTAAGTTCCGACCTGCACGAATGGCGTAACGACCTCCCCACTGTCTCCAGCATGGGCTCAGCGAAATTGAATTCCCCGTGAAGATGCGGGGTACCCGTGGTCAGACGGAAAGACCCTATGAACCTTTACTGCAACTTCGCAGTGGCATCAGGAAGGGGCTGTGTAGGATAGGTGGGAGGCTATGAAACCGGGGCGCTAGCTTCGGCGGAGCCATCCTTGAAATACCACCCTGCGCCTTTCTGATGTCTAACTGAGCCCAGTTACCCTGGGCCAGGACCCTGCGTGGCGGGCAGTTTGACTGGGGCGGTCGCCTCCCAAATGGTAACGGAGGCGCGCGATGGTGGGCTCAAGCCGGTCGGACATCGGCTGTTGAGTGCAAAGGCATAAGCCCGCCTGACTGTGAGCGCGACAGCGCGAACAGAGACGAAAGTCGGCCTTAGTGATCCGGTGGTCCCGCGTGGAAGGGCCATCGCTCAACGGATAAAAGGTACTCTAGGGATAACAGGCTGATCTCCCCCAAGAGTCCACATCGACGGGGAGGTTTGGCACCTCGATGTCGGCTCATCGCATCCCGGGGCTGGAGCAGGTCCCAAGGGTTCGGCTGTTCGCCGATTAAAGCGGTACGTGAGCTGGGTTTAGAACGTCGTGAGACAGTTCGGTCCCTATCTGCCATGGGTGTTGGAGACTTGCGAGGATCTGTCCCTAGTACGAGAGGACCGGGATGGACGTACCTCTGGTGTACCAGTTGTCGCGCCCGCGGCATCGCTGGGTAGCTAAGTACGGAACGGATAACCGCTGAAGGCATCTAAGCGGGAAACCAGCCTCTAAACGAGGTCTCCCCGAGGGTCGTGGTAGACCACCACGTCGATAGGCCGCAGGTATACGCCTGGTAACAGGCTCAGCCGAGCGGTCCTAATCACCCGAACGATCTCATTCAAAAACTCCGCCGTGGGCCTCAAAACCCACACCGCACGCAGCACCAATCCGCACTCACTCAAAATCACTCACCCATCACCAAATCAGTTACACATCATCCGTGTGCAAAAAAGTTCCGGCTCGGTGGCCCGGTGGCCATCGCGGGGTTGATACACCCGATCCCATCCCGAACTCGGACGTGAAACACCCCAGCGCCCATGGTACTGCATCTCAAGATGCGGGAGAGTAGGTCGCCGCCGGGCCACCAAGCCGGAACTTACACACATACACGGATACACACACCACCGCGGGGTGGAGCAGCCCGGTAGCTCGTCAGGCTCATAACCTGAAGGTCACAGGTTCAAATCCTGTCCCCGCATCCAAA
>NZ_JCACVY010000231.1:0-5571 GCF_058833935.1 Roseomonas sp. TS2
GGTGCCCGGGCTCCATCTCGGGCGCGGGCGCCGCCGCGTCCTCGGCCGCCTTGTCCTTCTCACGGCCCGTCAGGCGGGCCCACAGGTCACGCAGTGCCATGCCTCAGGCCACCTCGGCCAGCAGGCCGTCCGGCCCGGCGGCGGTGACGCGGGCGCGCAGCACGGCGCCATGATGGCCCGCGGCGCCCTTCAGGCGCAGCGGGGCGAAATGCTCGGTATGGCCACGATCGGGACTTTCCAGCAGCACCGATTCCTCCTGTCCCAGACGGGCGAATGCAAGACGGGCGTTGTAGAAGCGCAGGGCGGCCTCGGCGCCGGCGGCGCGCAGCCGGGCGGCGCGCTCCCGGCGCAGCGGAACCGGCAGCTGCGGCATCCGCGCGGCGGGCGTGCCCGGCCGCTCGGAATAGGGGAAGACGTGCAGGAAGGTCAGCCCCGCCTCCTCCACCAGCGCCAGCATCTCGGCGAAGTGTTCCTCGGTCTCGGTCGGGAAGCCGGCGATGAGGTCAGCGCCGAGGGCGAGGCCCGGGCGCAGCGCCTGCGCGCGGCGGGCGCAGGCCAGCGCCTCCGCCCGGCCGTGGCGGCGGCGCATGCGCTTCAGCATCAGCTCCGCCCCGTGTTGCAGGGAGAGGTGCAGGTGCGGCATCAGCCTTGGCTCCTCCGCCAGCAGGCGCCAGAGATCCTCGTCCATCGCCGCCGGGTCGAGCGAGGAGAGGCGCAGCCGCGGCAGCTCCGGCACCAGGGCCAGCAGGCGGCGCACCATCTGCCCGAGCGGCGGCCGCCCCGGAAGGTCGGTGCCGTAGCTGGCGATGTCCACCCCCGTCAGCACCACCTCGCGGTAGCCGGCCTCCAGCACCGCCCGCACCTGCGCCACGATGGCGCCCACCGGCACGGAGCGCGAGGGGCCGCGCCCATAGGGGATGACGCAGAAGGTGCAGCGGTGGTCGCAGCCCTGCTGCACCTGCACGAAGGCCCGCGCCCGCCCGGCGAATTCGGTGACGAGATGCGCTGCCGTCTCGGTGGCGGCCATGACGTCGGAAACCGGCGCGGGCGGCGCGGCGGGGGCCCAGGCCTCCGGCTTCAGCTTGTCGGCGTTGCCGATGACGCGCGCGACGCCCGGCAGCGCTGCCCAGGAATCGGGGGCGATCTGCGCGGCGCAGCCGGTGACCAGGATCGGCGCGCCCGGGTTCTCCCGCGCGGCGCGGCGGATGGCCTTGCGCGCCTGCTTCTCCGCCTCGGCGGTGACGGCGCAGGTGTTGACCAGGATGGCGCCTTCATGCCCCGCCCGCAGCGCCAGCTCGCGCATCGCCACGCTCTCATAGGTGTTCAGCCGGCAGCCGAAGCTGAGCACCCGCACCGGCCCGGCGGAGAGATCCTCGGCCGGCGCGCCGGCTGCCTCCGGCGGGCGGGCATTCATCCCGGGAAGGCCTGCGGGTCGAAGCGGCCCTCGAAGGCGGTGGCCACGGGGCCGGCCATCAGCACATGCCCATCCAGCCGCCATTCCATCTCCAGCGTGCCGCCGGGCAGCTCGACCCGGGCGCGGCGGCCGGCCAGGCCCCGCCGGTGCGCGTTGACCAGCGTGGCGCAGGCGCCGGAGCCGCAGGCCAGGGTCGGCCCCGCGCCGCGCTCCCAGATGGCGACGCGGATATGGTCCGGCGCCAGCACCTGCGCGAAGCCGATATTGGCCCGCTCCGGCAGCAGCGCGTGGTGCTCGGCCACCGGGCCGAGGGCGCGCCAGTCGATGGCGTCCAGCTCGGGGACGAAGAAGGTGGCGTGCGGGTTGCCCATCGAGCAGGCGGCGGGGTCGGCGACGGCGCCGAGGTCCATCGGCAGGTGCAGCGTGTCCATCTCGGCCGCCAGCGGCACCTCCCGCCAGCCGAGCAGGGGCGGGCCCATGTCGGCGCGGACCCAGTCGGTTCCGTGGGGGCCGTCCGGCAGGCGCTCGCAGGGCAGGTCGCCGCGGATGGTGCGGACCACCACCCGCTCCCGCCCCGTCTCGGCCATGAGCAGGTGGGCGACGCAGCGCGTGGCGTTGCCGCAGGCGCCGGCCTCGGAGCCGTCCGGGTTGTGGATGCGCATGAACACGTCGGCGCCCGCCCCGGGCGTCTCCAGGGTGATGAACTGGTCGCAGCCGATGCCGTAATGACGGTCCGACAGCGCGGCGATGCGCTTGGGGGCCAGCGGCAGCGGGGCGGGGCGGGCATCGACGATGACGAAGTCATTGCCCAGCCCGTGCATCTTCCGGAACGGGATCATGCTGCGCCATATGCCCCGCATGGCCGCCGAAATGAAGGCCCGCCGCGTCCTTCTTCGTTCTGGCCTGACTCGCAGGAAGAAGATGGGGGCGCGGGGGAATTCCTTCCCCCGCCCTTGCTTCTCACCCGCGCAGCGTGGCGCCGGTCGCCTTGGCCACGGCGGCGACGATCTTCGCCCCCACCGCCTCGATCTCGGCGTCGGTCAGGCTGGCCTCGCGCGGCTGCAGCGTCACCTCCAGCGCCAGCGACACCTTGCCCTCGGGCAGCTTCTCGCCGGCGTAGCGGTCGAACAGCGCCACATCCGTGATCAGCGTCCGCTCCGCCCCGCGCGCGGCGCGGAGCAGGTTCTCCGCCGGCACGCCGGTGTCCACCAGGAAGGCGAAGTCCCGCTTCAGCGGCTGGAAGGCGGGCAGGTCCGGCACCGCCTTCTTCTTGCGCTTCGGCTCGGGGATGGCGTCGAGGAACACCTCGAAGGCCACCGCCGGGCCGGCGAGGCCGAGCTCCTCGCGCAGCTTCGGGTGCAGCTCGCCGAACTGCGCCAGCACCACCTTCGGCCCCTGCCGCACCACGCCGGAGCGGCCGGGGTGGTAGTAGCCGGGGGCGTCGGTGGTGACGG
Organism: Roseomonas sp. TS2; assembly: GCF_058833935.1. Taxonomy (NCBI): domain Bacteria; kingdom Pseudomonadati; phylum Pseudomonadota; class Alphaproteobacteria; order Acetobacterales; family Roseomonadaceae; genus Roseomonas; species Roseomonas sp. TS2. Next base: position 2,869 of record NZ_JCACVY010000231.1, read on the forward strand.
AGAGCGCCGCCATCGGCACGCCGAGCGCCGCCAGCACGGCCAGCGCGTCGCCCTTGGCGTCCATCGCGTCCACGGCGCGGGCCGGGGATGCCCAGTGGCGCGGCGTCTCGCCCAGGCGCAGGCCGGCGGCCACGGTGAGCTGCCCCTCGGGCGTGATGTCGCGGTAGGCGGCGCCCAGCTCGCACAGCGCCACGTCCGGGTAGCCGCGCGCGGCGTTGCGGGCGGCGGCCAGGGCCAGGCTCGCCACGGGGGTGGGGCGTATCTGGTCGAGATCGGCGGCGATCGGGTTCTCCAGCCGCAGCGCGGCGGGCGTGTCGCCAAAGCGGGCCGCCACGCGGCTGTCGAGGAAGCCGAAGGAGACGCAGTCCAGCATCCCCCGCGCGGCCAGCGTGCGGCGGGCCAGCACGGCGCGGGCCTGCTTCGGCGTCAGCGCGGGGCGCGGCACGGGGGAGGCGACGGGCAGCGACACGGCCGGGATGCGGTCCAGCCCGTGGATGCGCAGCACCTCCTCCAGCAGGTCGCATTCCGGCTCGATGGCGGCGCAGCCCTCGGCGGCGGCCTGGGCGCGCTCCGCCGGCAGGCCGGGCGCCTGGGTCAGGCTGCCCTGGGCGGCGACGTCGTTGCGCCAGGAGGGGACGGAGACCGTCACCCGCGCCGCATCCCGCGCCACCACGCCGAAGCCGAGGCGCTCCAGCGTAGCCACCGCCGTGTCGGCGTCGATGTCGGCGCCGCCGAGGCCGGCGATGCGCTCGAAGCGCAGGCTGGCCTGGCGCCGCCACATCGGCTCCGCCCCGGCCTGCGTCACCTCGGAGGCCTCGCCGCCGCAGAGGGCGATGACCATGGCCGTGGCCGCCTCCAGCGCATCGGGCAGCAGCGCCGGGTCGATGCCGCGCTCGAAGCGCTGGCGGGCATCGGAGCGCAGCTCATGCCGGCGGCCGGAGAGGGCGATCCGCACCGGGTCGAACAGGGCGCATTCGATGAACACCTCGGTGGTGTTCTCGTCCGAGCCGGAATGCTCGCCGCCCATGATGCCGGCGAGGCTTTCCACCGCCTCCGCATCGGCGATCACCAGGTCCTCCGGCGTGACCGCCACCTCCTTGCCGTTCAGCGCCAGGAAGGTCTCGCCGGGGCGGCCGGGGCGGAGGAACAGGGCATCGCCCTTCACCTTGGCCACGTCGAAGACGTGCAGCGGGCGGCCGAGGTCGAAGGTGAAGAAGTTGGTGATGTCCACCAGCGCGTTGATCGGGCGCAGGCCGATGGAGACCAGCCGGTCCTGCAGCCATTTCGGCGAGGGGCCGTTCTTCACGCCGCGCACGGCGCGGCCGAGCACCCAGGGGCAGGCCACCGTGTCCTCCACCACCCAGCGCAGCGGCGAGGGATAGACCCCCGGCACCGGCTCGGGTGCGAAGGGCTTCAGCGTGCCGAGGCCGGCGGCGGCGAGGTCGCGCGCGATGCCGCGGATGGAGAGCGCGTCGCCCCGGTTGGGGGTGATGGAGATTTCCACCACCGGGTCGTCCAGCCCCGCCCATGTGGCGTAGGGCACGCCCACCGGCGCGTCGGCCGGCAGGTCGATGATGCCCTCATGGTCGTCGCCAAGGCCAAGCTCGCGCGAGGAGCACATCATGCCCTCGCTCTTCACGCCGCGGATCTCGCCGACCTTCAGCGTGATGCCGGTTCCGGGCACATAGGCGCCGGGCAGGCCGAGCACGGCCTTCATGCCGGTGCGCGCATTCGGCGCGCCGCAGACGACGGAGCGGAGGATGCCATCCCCCACATCGACGGTGCAGGCGCGCAGCCGGTCGGCATTCGGGTGCTGCACCGCCTCGACCACATGGGCGATGCGGAAGGGCGCGAGCGCCGCGCCACGGTCCTCGACGCCTTCGACCTCCAGGCCGATGATGTTGAGGGCGGCGGTGATCTGCTCCAGCGAAGCATCCGTCTCCAGATGCTGCTTCAGCCAACTCACAGAAAACTTCATCGCTCAGACCCCTTCGGCCAGGGTGGCGGGGGAGAGGGGGCTGGTGCCGTAGTGGCGCAGCCAGCGCACGTCGCTCTCATAGAAGGGGCGCAGGTCCGGGATGCCGTGCTTGAGCATGGTGATGCGCTCGATGCCCATGCCGAAGGCGAAGCCCTGGAACTCGCGCGGGTCGATGCCGCAATTGGCCAGCACGCGCGGATGCACCATGCCGCTGCCCAGAATTTCCAGCCAGTCGCCGCCCTTGCCCAGCTCGCCGGTCTTGCGGTTCCAGCCGATATCCACCTCCATCGAGGGCTCGGTGAAGGGGAAGTAGGAGGCGCGGAAGCGCACCGGCAGGTCGCTGATGCTGAAGAAGGCGCGCAGGAAATCGACCAGGCACCCCTTCAGGTGACTGAGAGAAATGCCGCGGTCGATCACCAGCCCCTCCACCTGGTGGAACATCGGGCTGTGCGTCGCGTCATGGTCGGCGCGCCAGGTGCGGCCGGGGACGATGACGCGGATCGGTGGCTCTTGCGCCAGCATGGTGCGGATCTGCACCGGGCTGGTGTGGGTGCGCAGCACGGGGCGGCGGCCATCAGGGCCGGCGGGGACGTAGAAGGTGTCGTGGTCCTGCCGCGCCGGGTGGTGGTCGGGGATGTTCAGTGCGCCGAAATTGTACCAGTCGCCCTCGATGTCCGGCCCCTCGGCCAGGGCAAAGCCCATGGCGCCGAAGATCGCCACGATCT
>NZ_JCACVY010000232.1:0-5504 GCF_058833935.1 Roseomonas sp. TS2
AGCGGTGCGCTGGAGGTAGAGGAAGCGCGCGGCGCGCTCCAGGTCGGTCAGTGTGTCGGCATTGGCCACCACCAGGCGCTCGAACTCGGCGCGGCTGGTGAGCTGCCAGCGCAGCATGTCCATGAGCGCGACGTAGTGGCGCTGCAGGACGCGGAACAGCGTCGCCACATCCGTGCTGATGTCGTTGATCACCTCGCAGCGGGCGCGGAAGGGGCGGCGCAGGAAGACGCCGCCCATGCCGACGAAGGGCTCGACATAGGTGGCGTGGGGGATGGCCTCCAGCCGCGCCACGATGCGGCGCGCCAGGTTGCGCTTGCCGCCGAGATAGGGCGCGGGGGGAGCTGCCGGGCGGGCCGGCGAAAGGGTCATGGTCTCCATGGGCGGAGGCCTCCAGTAGGTCCCGCCCTGGCGAGAGGGCGGGACGGGTATCCGTGCGCGGCTGGCACCGCGCGGCTCCGGCTGTTGCAAGCAGCCGAGCCCCCACGCCTTCGCGCGGGGAGAGGCATGGCGCGCCCCTGTGGCGCGCCACGCGGTCAGGCGAGGCCCAGGGCGGCACGGGTGGCCGGGCCGGCCACACCATCCACCTCCAGGCGCCGGGCAGCCTGGAAGGCCTCCAGCGCCAGCTCGGTGGCCCGGCCGAACAGGCCGTCGACCACCAGGCGTGCGCCGGCGCGGTTCAGCGCCGCCTGCAGAGCCTGCACGGCCTCGCCACGGACGCCGATGCGCAGCGCCGGCTCCGGCGGCGCGGCGGCGCGCGCCCGGGCATAGGCGGCCGCCAGGCGCGTGTCGTAGCGGTTCTCGCGGTAGGCGCTGCCGTTGTAGCCGCGGGCGAAGCTGGCCCAGTCCAGCGCCACCAGGTGCCGCGCCAGGCCGTTCGCCCGGCAGAAGCCGATGAAGGCGCCGAGGTGCCGCCCCTCGCTCTCCGCCATGGCGGCCACGAAGGCCTCCGCGCTGGCGAAGCCCGCCGCCTGGTGGTTGCTGCCCAGGATCTGGAACAGGCCCCAGGAGGTGGCGCGCAGCGCGGCGGCGCAGTCCAGCGCTACGGCTGCCTGCAGGCGGCCGTACTCGGCGCGGCCGCCCAGATAGAGGCTGCGGTCCCAGCTGCGCACCGAGAGGGTGGGATGGCTGGCGTCAAAGCGCCCGCCGCTCTCGCGCGAGAAGCGGTGCGCCTCGAACAGGATGGCCGGCCGGCCGGAGCCATCGGTCAGGAAGCCGCCCAGGTCGCCGGTCTCGACCGCCAGCACCGCCTCGATGGCGGCGCGGTCGCAGCCGAGATCCCGCGCCGCCTGGGCGATGTCAGCCGGCGCCAGCGGCCGCGCGGCGCCGGCGAAGGGCAGGGGCGTGGTCACTGGCCGAGCAGGGGCAGCAGCAGAGCGACGATGTCGGCCAGGGTCATGCCGGCGCTGACGATGCGCTCCCAGGCCTCGGGGGCGAGCTGGATGCCCAGCACGCCGAGCAGCGAGGCGAGGGCGAGCCAGGTGGTGCGCTGGCGCAGGCGCGCCAGGAGGAGAGGGACCATGGAGGACCTCCGGACATGCGCCATCGCGCCGCGGGCGGGATGCCGGCGGCGTGGGGGAGGCGCGGGGGAAGGGGAAGAGGGTGGCTAGGGCTTGGTGCGGCGGAGCGCCGGCACCAGGACCTCCAGCAGGGGCTCGAGCCGGTCCGGCCCGAAGCGCGCCAGCAGCGCGATCAGCACGATGGCGGCGCCGCCATCGAGCGCCAGCCAGCGGGCCAGGCCGTAGCCCAGGAAACCGATGGCGGCGGTGACCGGCACCTCCCAGAGCAGGGTGCGCAGCGCGCTGCGGGCGGTGACGCTCTCGCGCCGCGCGCTCAGCAGCAGCAGGGCGCGGCCGGCCGCGGCGGCGGCGAGCGAGCCGGCGACATCCCAGCCGGAAGGGGGCTCAAAGATCGCCATGGCTGGCCTCTGCCGCTTGATGGTGGGGATCACACCAGCGGCCGGCGCGCAGGCGTGAAGGGCAGCGCGTAGAGGCGCTGGAAGTAGCGCTGCACCAGGCTGATGCGCCGCTGGTCGCCGTAGAGGTAGCGCTTCCAGATCTGCAGGTTGGTGCTGCGGCCGGCAAAGCGGCCGTTGACCGTCGCGGCGTAGAGCGATCCCAAGGCCAGGGCAGCGGTGCCGGCCGCGTTGTCGGTGGGCTGCGGCACCGTCCACAGCCCGTTGACGCACAGCGCCACCTCGGTGCCGCTGCAGCCCGCAATGATGTGCGCCTCCGTGCCCCAGCTGTAGGGGACGGACACGCTGCGATTGCCCTGGATGAAGGTGATGCTGCCCGGCGTCTGCGCATTCGCCGACCCGTTGATCTGCAGCAGCGTGCGCGCCGAGAGGCTGTTGAACCGGCTGAGCAGGTAGGTGGTGCCGGTGCCGGGATAGGCAACGCGGATCTGCGCCACCAGCGAGAAGGGCTGCGCGAAGTCGGGCTGCGGCAGCGCGGCCGGGCCGCCATCCCAGACATAGATGCCATTCTCGGCGTGGTCGGCCACAGGCCGGCCGTTCAGCGCCCCCTCGACGAGCTTGGCCGGCCCCATGCCCGTGGCGGTGCCCGGCCGCAGGGTGGCCCCGCTGCCCTTGAGATCGCGCCACTGCGTGATCTCGCGGGTCTCGGCGGTCACCGCCATGTCCGGCTCATAGGCGCGGAACCAATAGAGCAGATCCACATCCTCCAGCATCTGCTGGTCGAGCGGCTTGGCGACCGGCGCGGCGCTGCCGGGCACGGAGGTGGCGACGACGATGCGGCTCATGCCACGATCTCCTCGAAACGCATGGCGGGGTAGGCGACGAACTCAGGGATGGCGAAGCCCTGGTCGCGCCAGAAGGTGCGGTAGGGGGTGACGGCCTCGAGCGTGGTGCGGCCGCGCGACCAGCCCTCCAGGGCCGGGCCGCTGATCTGCATCGCGGAGCGGATGCGCAGCGGCGTGGTGGGCAGGTCGGCTGCCCCCACCAGGTCCAGCGTGGCGGCGCCGCTGATCGTCACGGCGGAGAGCGGCACATCGGTGCCGTCCTGCTGCCAGATCTCGAACCCGCGCTGCGCGACATCGGGCGTCCAGCTCGACCAGGAGAGCGCCGTCGCATCCGGCGGCAGCTGCCAGGTGATGCGCAGCGTGGTGGCGTTCAGCCGCGTGAAGGCGGTGGGTCGCAGCCCCATCGGCGATAGGCCACGCAGGATGCTGTCCACGGCGTGTGCATCGCGCGCGGCCTGGATCATGCGCCCGAAGTAGCTGGCGTGGATGTTGTCGCCGAGCGGGCAGTCATACATCGGGCCTGAGCCGTAGAGGCCCGGGATGCCTTCCTTCAGGATCTCGTACTGCGCCTGCACCGGACGCTGGATGCCCGTGACCGTGTCGGTGTTGCCGTTCACCTGCTGAATCACGAAGGGCGGCAGGGTGGACATGCCGGCCGCCACCCGCACATCCTCGCGCAGGTCCGCCTGCAGCTGGCGCAGCATGTCGAGATAGCCGGCCGTGTCGTTCTCGCCCTGGCACCAGCGGATGACCACCCGCAGCTCGCGCCCCATGCGGGCCGCGGCGCCCCGGGCCGAGGTGACGGCAGCCAGCACATGCTGGTACTGGATCGTGCCCTTGATGAACTTGTCGATGTTCTGGCCGCCCCACCACACGGTGTGGCCGATCAGCCCGGGCGAGTGGCGGTTGGCGCGCCGCATTCCGGCCTCGAAAGCCGGCCCGAAGAACGTCATTGGAAAGACGTTCTCCGAGCCGGGATTACGGTAGGCGGAGAGCTGCAGCCGTGCGGGCGACAGCGAGATCGGCGCCTCGGCATAGGCCTGCGGCCAATAGGTGGGATCGCCCAGCATCAGGAAGTGATGCGGAAACTGCGGCTGCGGGATCGGCCCCAGCAGCGGCCCGCCCTGCACGCCGTTGTTGCTCTGGCCGAGAAAGATCACCAGCACCAGCGGCGATGCGCTGTCAGCCAGCGTCTGCAGATCGTACTGGTCGGCGAGCTGCACGACATCGTAGGCGCGGCCGGTGCTGTCCTGCACCGTGCCGACGATCAGCCGAGCGTTGCGGTGCCGACGCACGTTGAAGGCGGCGATGCCACGCAGGGTCTCCGGCGGCAGATAGCTGTCGGCCTGCAGGTCGTCGCGCGCATCCGGCGAGAGCCGTGCCTCCACCGAGGCGTTGTCGTGGATGCCCAGCACCACGCGCTCATCCGGCGTGACGAAGCCCTGCGGGAACGACACCTGCATCGGCGCCAGCGTGACGCGACGGATCTGGCTGTCGCCGATGTGCAGGCCGAGCCAGCCGCCCTCCTGCCAGCGGAGCGGCGCATGCCCCCACTGGTCTTCGAGCAGCGGCAGCTCATCATCGGCCACCGACATCGGCGCGAGCTGCTGCCCGTAGAGCCGGAGGGCGGCGACACCGGCGGTGCCATCATCCTCGCCGGAAATGAGCCATTTGCCGGCCTCGGTGCGCAGCCCCCAGGAATAATCCTCCAGGCTCATCAGGTCGCCGCGCAGCAGCACGCCGGCCATGCCGAGGGTCAGATCCTCACCGATGTCGAGCAGCGGCCGGCCGGCCGGGTCGGTGACCTCCCAGAGATTGTCGGTGACCACATCGGGCGCGACCATGCCGAGCACGGGCAGGGCCCGCGCGGCGGTGCTGGTGCGCTGGGCCTCGGCCAGGGCAAACGCCTTCTTCTGCCGCTCCGTGTCGCCCGTCCGCACCGGCAGGCCGTCCTGGAGGCGATAGACGCCCTCCTCCGGCCCGATGGTGAAGACCACACCCAGCGCGCCCTCGTCAGCCCCTGCGGCGGTCCAGGCTGCCACCAGGGCCGCCACGCTCGGGCGTTGGGGCGCGGCGTTGAGGACCGCGGCCTCGGTGCTCTGGGCGGCGGCTTCCGTGCGCTGCCGCGCCGCCTCGGCGCTCTGCTTCGCAGCCTCCGCCTGGCCAGCACTCTCGGCTGCCGCGGCGACGGAGGGAGCGATCTCCTCACGCGCTGCCTCCTGCGCCGCCGGGGTCGCGGCCTGGCGGGCAATCTCCTGCAGACCCTCCACCGAGGCGTCGACGGTCTCCCGGGCCACGCGGCCGGCCTCGGTGACCACCGTCGCCTCGATGGCCTCGGCCGCGACGCGCGCCACATCCTCGCGCAGGACGCTGACCGGAAGGGCGCGGCCCATTGGGTTGCCGTCCGCGTCCTGGACACCGACCAGCTGCTCGTCGCCGGTGAGCGCCTGCATCGGGGCCAGATCAGTGATCAGTTGGCCGGTCAGGGTGGTGCCTTGCGGCAGCACCAGCGCAGCATCCTTGTCCGGCATGAGCACCGGGTTCGACATCAGATTCTCCTGTGAAAGAGCGGGCCGCGCGCGGCGCGGCGATCAGACGGCGGCGACAGCCTCGATGGTCAGCCAGTCCAGGGCGGGACGGGGCTCGGCGCAGCGTGCCTGGATGTGCCAGCGACCCGGCTGGTCGAGCACCCAGTCGAGCCAGGCCTGACCGGTCGCGCCGTGCACGATCAGGGCCGGCGGCGCGAC
>NZ_JCACVY010000233.1:0-5502 GCF_058833935.1 Roseomonas sp. TS2
GGGCTGCGTGGCGCTGGCCTTCGCCGGCCCCGCCTGGCCGGGGCTGGCGGTGACGCTGGCCGGCATGGTGCTGGGCGCCACCGGCATCGGCTGGAACGGCGTGCTGCTGGGCGAGGTGGCGCGAATCGCGCCCCAGGGCCGGGTGGGCGGCGCCACGGCTGCGCTCGGCGTGGTGTTCGGGGTGGTGCAGGTGGTGATGCCGGTGGCCTTCACCGCGCTGGTGGCGGGCACGGGGTCCTATCTGGGCGGCTTCCTGCTCTGCGCCGCCTGCGCGCTGGCGGGCGCCTTCTGGGTGCGCGGCGGGCGCTGAGGCGCCGGAACGATCCCCGCCGCCGCCGCCGGTCTGCCCTGCGGCCGGCGCCGCCATGCACGCCCCCGGGCCGGCTTGCACGCCTGCGAAACGGCGCTATGTGCGATCCATGCAAATCGTCCTCTCCATCCTGCTCGGCGTCGCCATGTTCGCCACGCTGGGCGTCATGTTCGCCGGCATGCTCGGCCTTGCCCAGGGCGAAGGGAACGGCGCCCGCTCCAACCGGTTGATGCGCTGGCGGGTCACCCTCCAGGGCGTCTCCCTGGCATTGTTCGTGCTGCTGATGCTCACCATGCGGGGCTGACGCCGGCCGGCGGAGCCGGGCGGGGCGGGCCGGGGGTCACCTTGCCTCGGCCGGCGCTGGCGCCTAGGCTCCGTGCCGCAACTGCACAAAGCCTCCCGGAAGGGGGGCGGGTGGCATGCGCGCCCCGCCTGGCACGGCCGGAGGGGGGTGCGGCGCCGCCCGGCACTCAGGTTGAAACCCAGAAAGCAGGACACGGCCCGGCGATGAAGCTCCTCGTCCCCGTCAAGCGGGTGGTCGATTACAATGTGAAGGTCCGCGTGAAGGCGGACGGCACGGGCGTCGAGACGGCGAACGTGAAGATGTCGATGAACCCCTTCGACGAGATCGCCGTCGAGGAAGCGGTGCGTCTGAAGGAGAAGGGGACCGTCACCGAGATCGTCGCCGTCACCATCGGCCCGGCCCAGGCGCAGGAGCAGCTCCGCACCGCGCTGGCCATGGGCGCCGACCGCGCCATCCTGGTCGAGGCCGAGGGCGCCGAGCCGCTGGGCGTGGCCAAGGTGCTGAAGGCGCTGGTCGAGCGCGAGCAGCCGCAGCTCGTCATCCTCGGCAAGCAAGCGATCGACGACGACATGAACGCCACCGGCCAGATGCTGGCGGCGCTGCTCGGCTGGAGCCAGGGCACCTATGCCAGCAAGGTCGAGCTCTCGGCCGATGGCGCGAAAGTGACGCGCGAGGTCGATGGCGGGCTGGAGACGGTGCAGCTGAAGCTGCCCGCCATCGTCACCACCGACCTGCGGCTGAACGAGCCGCGCTACGCCAGCCTGCCCAACATCATGAAGGCCCGGAAGAAGCCGCTGGAGACGCTGAAGGCGGCGGATCTCGGCGTCGACCTCACCCCGCGCCTGACGGTGGTGAAGGTGGAGGAGCCGCCGAAGCGCCAGGCCGGCGTCAAGGTCGGCTCGGTGTCCGAGCTGGTGTCCAAGCTGAAGACCGAAGCGAAGGTGATCTGACCATGGCCGTTCTCGTCCTTGCCGACCGCAGCGGCGCGACCGTCAGCCAGCCCACCCGCAGCGCGGTGGCCGCGGCCTCCCAGATCGATGGCGACGTGCATGTGCTCGTCCTCGGCGGCGCCGAGGCGGCGCAGGCCGCGGCCAAGCTCGCCGGCGTCACCAAGGTGATCCAGGCGGACGGCCAGGCCTACGAGCATGGCCTGGCCGAGCCCGCCGCCGCCCTGCTGGTGGCGCTGGCCCCGAACTACAGCCACCTGCTGGCCCCCGGCAGCGCCATGGGCAAGAACATCATGCCGCGCGTCGCCGCGCTGCTCGATGTGCAGATCATCACCGACATCGCCGCCGTGGAGGGCGCGGACACCTTCCGCCGCTTCATCTACGCCGGCAACGCGCTTGCCACGGTGAAGACGGCCGACGCGAAGAAGGTGCTGACCGTCCGCGCCGCCTCCTTCGACCCGGCCCCGGCCGAGGGCGGCTCCGCCGCCGTCGAGGCCGCTCCCTCCGCCGAGGACCCGGCCGTCTCCAGCTTCGTCGGCGCCGAGATCGCGCAGAGCGAGCGGCCGGAGCTGACCGCCGCGCGCGTCGTCGTCTCCGGCGGCCGCGCCATGGGCTCGGCCGAGAATTTCCATCTGCTGGAGGGCATCGCGGACAAGCTGGGGGCCGCCATCGGCGCCTCCCGCGCGGCGGTCGATGCCGGCTACGCGCCGAACGACCATCAGGTGGGGCAGACCGGCAAGATCGTGGCGCCGGAGCTCTACATCGCGGTGGGCATCTCGGGCGCCATCCAGCACCTGGCCGGCATGAAGGACAGCAAGGTGATCGTCGCCATCAACAAGGACGAGGAGGCGCCGATCTTCCAGGTGGCCGATTACGGCCTGGTGGGCGACCTGTTCAAGATCCTGCCCGAGCTCGAGCAGGAGCTGGGCTGAGGCCATGGGCGTGACGGAGATCGCCTCGGTCGGCGTCATCGGCGCCGGGCAGATGGGCAATGGCATCGCCCATGTGGCGGCGCTGGCGGGGCTCTCCGTCGCGCTGGTGGATGTGAAGGCGGAGGCGCTGGAGAAGGCGCTGGCCACCATCGGCCGCAACATGGAGCGGCAGGTGCAGAAGGGCGCGCTGGAGTCCAGCGCGCGCGACGCCGCCCTGGCGCGCATCGCCACCGGCACCGAGATGGCGGCGCTCGCGCAGAGCGACATCGTCATCGAGGCGGCGACGGAGCGGGAGGACCTCAAGCTCTCCATCTTCCGCGCCGTCTGCCCGCTGCTGAAGCCGGAGGCCATCCTCGCCTCCAACACCTCCTCCATCCCCATCACCCGGCTGGCGGCGGCGACCGACCGGCCGGACCGCTTCATCGGCATGCACTTCTTCAACCCGGTGCCGGTGATGAAGCTGGTGGAGGTGATCCGCGGCTTCGCCACCTCGGACGCGACCTTCGGGGCCGTCTCGGCGCTGGCGAAGCGGCTCGGCAAGACCACGGCGGTGTCGGAGGATTTCCCCGGCTTCCTGGTCAACCGCATCCTGATCCCGATGCTGAACGAGGCGGCCACCGCCCTGCACGAGGGGGTGGGCGATGTCCGCTCCATCGACGCGGCGATGAAGCTCGGCGCCAACCACCCGATGGGGCCGCTGGAACTGGCCGACTTCATCGGGCTGGACACCTGCCTCGCCATCATGCGCGTGCTGCATGAGGGAATGGGGGACGGCAAGTACCGCCCCTCGCCGCTGCTGGTGAAGTATGTCGAGGCCGGCTGGCTCGGCCGCAAGTCGGGCAAGGGCTTCTACGACTACAGCCAGGACCCGCCGAAGCCGTCCCGTTGACGCTGGCCGGGCGCCTCGCCACCGGCTTCGCGGCCTTCGCCGCCGGCTGGAGCGTGATGGCGCTGGAGATGCTCGACGGCCGGCTGATGGCGCCGGTCTTCGGGCAGACCATCCACCAATGGGGGGCCATCATCGGCACGGCGCTGGCCTTCATGGCGCTGGGCTATGCGCTGGGCGGGCGGCTCGGCGCCCGGCCGGATGGAGCGCGCGCGCTGCCCTGGCTGCTCGGCGCGGCGGCGCTGTTCGCGGCGCTGGTGCCCTGGCTCGGGCGCGGCATCGCGGCCGGCGCCGAGGCATGGCTCGGGCCGCTGCCGGGCGCGGTCGGCGCCTCGATGCTGCTGATCGGGCCACCGGCCTTCGTCCTCGCCGCCGCCTCGCCGCTCTGTGTGGCGCGGCTGGCGCCCTCCATCGGCGCGGCGCGGGCCTCGGGGCTGGTCTCGGCCTGCCAGGCGCTGGGCAGCATCGGCGGCACCTTCTTCGCGGCCTTCCTGGCCATCCCCTATCTCGGCCTCACCGGCGGCTACGCCCTGGCCGCGCTGGTCGCCGCCCTGGCGGCGCTGGCCACGGGGCTGCGCCCGCTGCCGGCCGCCCTGGCCCTGCTGCCCCTGCTGCCCGGATACCTGGCCGAGCAGGCCCGGCAGCGCCTCTTCGCCGCCTATGTGGAGACGCCCTACAACACGGCGATGGTCTGGCGCGACGCGCAGGCCACCTCGCTGCTGCTGAACACCACCCGCGTGGCGCAATCCGTCCGCTGGCATGACGGGCGGGAGACCGGCTCCTACTGGGAGTTGCTGTCCGCCGTGCCGGCGCTGACCCGGCCCGGCTCGGCCGAGGGCGGAAGCGCGCTCTATCTCGGCGTGGCGGGGGGCGCGGCCATCTCCGCCACCCAGGCCGCCTGGCCGGCGCTGCGCCCGCAGGGCGTGGAGATCGACCCCGGCGTGACCGCCCTGGCGCGCGCGCATTTCTCCCTGTCCATCCCCGTGGCGCATGACGATGCGCGGCGCTTCGTGGCGAAGGATACGGGCCGCTACGCCGTCATCATGGTGGATCTCTACGCCACCGGGCAGATCCCGGCGCATGTCGCCACGGTGGAGTTCTTCGAATCCCTGGCGCGGCGCCTCGCGCCCGGCGGGGTGGTGGCGATGAACGTCTATGGCGGGGGCGACCCGGAGAGCATCGTGGGGCCGCTGGCGGCCAGCCTGGGGCAGGTTTTCCCTGGCCTGCTGGCGGCGCGCTCGGCCAGCGGCAACACGCTGCTCCTCGCCTGGGGCGAGCCGATGGCGGTGGCCACCGCCGAGGCCCGGCTGCGCGCCGCGCCGGAGGCCGCGCGCCGCGCCGCGCTGCGCCTCGCGCGCACGCTGGAGGAGGGCGCGCCGCTCGCCGCCGGCCATGCCCCGCTCACCGACGAGCGCTCGGACATGGAGATCCGCGCCGCGCGGGCGCTGTCCCGCTAGAGCAGCCCCTCACGCCGGAAGCTCAGGTAGCGCCCATTGCCGACGATCAGGTGGTCATGCACCACCACGGCGAAGAACTGCCCCGCCTGCCTGATCTCGGCCGTCATCTCGATATCGGCGCGGCTCGGCGTCGGGTCGCCGCTCGGGTGGTTGTGGACGAGGATCAGCGCCGTGGCGTGCAGCTCCAGCGCCCGCTTCATCACCTCCCGCGGGTAGACGGGCGTGTGGTTCACCGTCCCCTTGGCCTGCGCCTCGTCGGCGATCAGGCGGTTCTTGCTGTCGAGGAAGAGGATGCGGAACTGCTCGATCTTCTCGCGGCTGATGGCGGCGTTGAGGTAGGTGATCAGCCGGTCCCAGTTGTTCAGGACGGGCGCCTCCATCACCTCGGCCTTGGCCAGCCGCAGCGCGGCGGCCTGCACCAGCTTGATGGCCGCCACGCTGTGCGGCCCGAGGCCGCGCGTCTCCATCAGCACCTGCTGCGGCGCGGCGAGCACGGCGGCGAAGCTGCCGAAGCGGTTGATCAGCGCCTTGGCAAGCGGCTTGGTGTCGCCCTGCTTGAAGGCGAAGAAGAGCAGCATCTCCAGCAGCTCGTAATCCGCCAGCGCGTCCGGGCCGCGTTCCAGCAGCTTCTCGCGCATCCGCCCGCGATGGCCCTGCGGGCCGGTG
>NZ_JCACVY010000234.1:0-5499 GCF_058833935.1 Roseomonas sp. TS2
GGCAGCCTGCCGCTGGGGCGGCTGTACGAAGGTCACGTCAACGCCCTCGGGCTGATCGAGGCCTACGGCACCGAGGCGCAGCGCGCGGCCATGGCCGAGGATGTGCGGGCCGGCCATCTCTTCGGCGTCTGGGCGACCGATGACGGTGCCGCGCCGCTCCGTCTGGAAGGTGCGGAAGGCGGCGGGGTGCTGCGGGGCCGCAAGATCCTCGCCTCCGGGGCAGGCCGGGTCACGCGCCCGCTGGTGACGGCGCGTGCCGCGGACGGGCTGCGCATGGTGCTGCCCCATCTCTCCCCACGCGAGCGCGCCGACCTCTCCGGCTGGACGGCACAGGGGATGCGCGCCTCCGCCACCGGGGCGGTGGATCTGGAGGGGCTGCCCATCGCCACGAGGCAGTGCCTGGGCGCGCCGGAGCAGTATCTGGCGGAGCCGCATTTCGCCGGCGGCGCCTGGCGCTTCCTCGCCGTGCAGTCGGGTGGCATGGCGGAGGCCGTCGCGCTGCTGCGCGAGCAGCTGCGTGCCCGTGGCCGCGATGCCGATCCCTACCAGCTGCACCGCGCGGGCGAGGCCGCCATCGCGCTCGGGACCGCCCGGCTCTGGGTGGACCGTGCCGCTGCCCTGGCCGGCAGCGACGCGGCGCCCGATGCCATCGCCGGCTTCGTCAACCTCGCCCGCCGCGCCGTGGAGCGCGCGGCGCTGGAGGTGCTGGAGGCGGCGCAGCGCTCCGTGGGACTGATGGCCTTCATGCGGCCGCAGCCGCTGGAGCGCGTGGCGCGCGACCTGGCAACCTATCTGCGCCAGCCGGCGCCGGACCGGGCGCTGGCGCAGGGCGCCGCCCATTGGCTCGAGAGGGACCCGTTGCCATGGCCGTGACCGCCGGCGCCTTCTTCCATGCCGCCGAGGCGCTCCCCTTCGCCGCGCTGGACGAGATCCTGGCGCCGGGAGGGCTGCTGGTGCTGGCGCCGCACCCCGACGACGAAAGCCTGGGCTGCGGCGGGCTGATCGCCCTGGCGGCCCGGCAGGCGCGGCCGGTCTGCGTGGCGTTCATCAGCGATGGCGCAGCCTCGCACCCGGGCTCGCGCGACTACCCGCCGGAGGCGCTGCGGGCGCTGCGCGAATCCGAGGCGCTCGGCGCGTTGGCGCTGCTGGGGGTGCCGCCGGGCATGGTGCGCTTCCTGCACCTGCCGGATGCCGCCGTGCCGCATGAGGGGATGCGGTTCCTGGCGGCGGTGGAGCGGCTTTCCGGGCTGGTGCGGTGTATCGGCGCCGGCACGGTGCTGGCCAGCTGGGGGCACGACCCGCATTGCGACCATCAGGCGACCCACGCCATGGCGGCGGCGCTGCGGCGGCGCCACCCGGGGCTGCGGCACCTGGCCTATCCCGTCTGGGGCCATACCCTGCCGCCCGAGACCGAGATCGGCATGGCGCCGCGCGGTGCCCGGCTGGCGGTCGGCTCGGTGCTGCCGCACAAGCGCGCCGCCATCCGCGCTCACCGCTCCCAGCTTGGCGAGGTGATCCTGGACGACCCACAGGGCTTCGTGCTGGACGCTTCCATGCTGGCCCGCTTCGACCGGCCCTATGAGATCGTGCTGGAGGTGGAGCCCGAGGCATGACCCACCCCACGGGATCGCTGCCCGCGGCCTATTTCGAGGCGCTCTATGCCGCCGATCCCGACCCCTGGCGCTTCCGCGACAGCGCCTACGAGGCCGCCAAGTATGCCGCCACCCTGGCCGCGCTGGAGCGCCCGCGCTACGGCCGCGTGCTGGAGGTGGGCTGCTCGATCGGCGTGCTGACGAAGCAGCTGGCCGGGCGCTGCGATTTGCTGCTGGCGATCGACGGCTCGGCCCGCGCCATCGCGTCGGCGCGGCGCCATTGCGGGCGTCTGCCCGGCCTCACCCTGACGCAGCGCGAGGTGCCCCGGCAGTGGCCGCGCGCCCGCTACGACCTGATCCTGTTCTCCGAGGTGCTCTACTACCTGGACGAGGCCGACCTTGCCCGCGTCGCTGCGCTTACGCGGCGGGATCTGGCGCCGGGCGGCGAGGTGCTGCTGGTGCACTGGACCGGCACGACGGACTATCCGCTCTCGGGCGATGCCGCGGCGGAAGGCCTGATCGGCGCGCTGGCCGGTGTCATGCCGGCAGTGCGGCAGGAACGGGCGGAACACTACCGGCTGGACCTGCTGCGCCGGCCGGGCTGAGGCCGGTCAGCAGCAGCGCCGCGGTGCGGATCTCGCCCGGCAGGGCCTGCGGCAGCAGCGGCTCGGGCCGCAGCAGCGGGCTGGCATATTCCACCATGGGCCACAACGCCACGAAGGGCAGGGCGGCGCGGCTGGTCAGGAAGCCGAGCGGCAGGTCAAGCCGTGCCTCCCAGCGCGGCGCCTCCACGATCCGTTCCAGGGCCCCTCTCTCCCAGGCCCCGCGCAGCGCCGCCCGCAGCGAGAAGCGCCGCGCCGCCGCCTCCGCCGGCTCCAGCATCGGGTCGCAGGGCAGTTCGGGACAGAGGGCCTGCTGGCGCAGCGTGTCGGCGGCGCCGCCCACGGCGCGGCCCTGCAGGCGGCAGGCGGTGCGCACCCGCACATCGGTCGCGTGGCGGATGCGGGCACCGCTGGCGCGCAGGGCGGCCGCCAGGGCGCGGTCCTCGCCCACCGGCCAGCGGGGCAGGCCGCCGGCACGGCGGTAGGCCCGCAGCGTCACCGCCAGGCTGGCGCCGGAGGCCCCGCGGTGCCGTGGCCAGGGGTCGTGCGGGCAAGGATCCTGCCGCGCCTCCAGCCGCGCCAGCAGGGCGTGGTAGCGCTCCTCCAGCAGCATCCGCCGGCGCAGCATGGCGGGCAGCCGCCGCCGCTCCGCCGGGTCGTAGCGCACCGCGCCGGCCACGGCATCGGCGCCGGCGGCGAAGGCGGCGCGGGTCGCCTCCAGCCAGTCCGGCGCCACGCGGCTGTCGGCGTCGGTGGTCAGCAGCAGCCCGTCCGACGCGCCGCGCGCCTCCAGCAGCGCGGCGGCGGCATCGAGCGCCAGGCCGCGCGCCTCGCCGGCATGCGCCCGCTCCGGCGGCAGGCTGACGCGCAGCGCCAGCAGCGCGAAGGGCAGGGCGGGGCGCAGCCGGCGCACCCGGCCCCGCGTGCCGTCGGTGCAGTTGTTGAGCAGGAGCAGCACCGTCAGCTGTGCCAGCGCGGTCTGTGCCGCCAGGGCCGCCAGGCAGGCGCCGATCTGCGCCACCTCGTTGCGGACCGGAATGGCCAGGACGGCGTCCGGCACCTGCGGGGCGGACAGGGGATCGTGGCACGGCGCGGCGCGCTGCCAAGGTGACGGTGCGGGCATGGGAAGCTGTAACGTCGCCGCGGCCCCGCCCGTTGCCGCGCGGTGCGAGCTTCCCGGTGCTCAGACCCCCTGCGGGGAGGTGGCGCCGGGAAAGCGCCCCGCCGTCTCCAGCACGGGCGCACCAAGCGGCTGGCCGCGCGTCGCGTGCCAGCGCCGCAGCGCCGCGTGCACGGTGGGGAAGGCCAGCTGTTCCCACGGGATCTCCGCCCAGTCGAACAGCCGCACCTCCAGGCTTTCCGGCCCCGCCGCGTAGCCCGGCGCGGCCAGATGGGCGCGGAAGATCACCTGCACCTGCCCGATGCGGGGAATGGAGTAGAGGGCCAGCACCCCCTCCGTCGCGATGCGCGCCTGGGCTTCCTCCCAGGCCTCGCGCAGGGCGCCTTCCTCCACCGTCTCGCCCAGTTCCATGTAGCCGGCGGGCAGGGTCCAGAAGCCCCGGCGCGGCTCGATGGCGCGGCGGCAGAGCAGCACCCGCTCCCCCTCCGCCACCACGGAGCCCACCACGATCTTCGGATTTTCATAGGCGATGAAGCCGCATTCGGCGCAGGTCAGCCGCTCGCGGTCCTCGCCCTCGGGGATGATGCGCTGGAAATTCGGCTCGGACATGGCGCCAGGGTGCGGGGCGGGCGCGGCGGCCGCAAGCCCTTCCCGCATGGCTTCAGCACCAGTCCGGCGGCGTCTCGTAGCGGGCGAAGAGGAAGGTGAGCCCCTCGGGCGGCGCGTTCTGCCCGGCCAGGGTGCGGTCGCGCCCGTCCAGCAGCTGGCGGGGCCATGTGGCGGGGCGGCGGCCCAGCCCCACCTGCACCAGCGTGCCCACCATGTTGCGAACCTGGTGGTGCAGGAAGCTGCGTGCGGCGGTGTGCACCACCACCTCCTCGCCCTGGCGCGAGACGTCCAGCCGGTCCAGCGTGCGCAGCGCGCTCTTGGCCTGGCAGGCGGCGGCGCGGAAGGCGGAGAAATCATGCTGGCCGAGCAGGCCCTGCGCCGCGGCGTGCATGGCCATGGCGTCCAGCGGCTGCTGCACGTGCCAGACGCGCCCGGCCTCCAGCGCCGGCCGCGCCCGGCGGTTCAGGATGCGGTAGCGGTAGCCGCGGCCGATGCAGGAGAAGCGCGCCGACCACCCCTCCGGCGCCCGCGCCGCCGCCAGCACCGAGACCGGGTGCGGCCGGGTGTGATAGTTCAGCGCCTCGCGCAGGCGCAGCGGCTCCAGCTCGGTGGCGATCTCGATCTGCACCACCTGGCCCTCGGCATGCACCCCCGCATCGGTGCGGCCGGAGGCCTGGGTGGCGGCGGGCTGCCCGCCATTCAGCGGCGCGGCGGCATCCTCCAGCACCTGCTGCACCGAGAGGCTGCCCGCCTGGCGCTGCCAGCCGACGAAGGGCGCGCCGTCATACTCCACCAGCAGGGCGTAGCGGGGCATCTCAGCCGAGCACCGTGCCGGGCGGCAGCGGGAAGCCGCGCAGGAAATCCGCCGCCGGCAGCGGGCCACGCCCGGGGCGCTGCAGCCGCGTCAGGCGCAGCGCGCCCTCGCCGCAGGCGATGACGGCGCCCTCCGCCAGCACCGTGCCGGGTGCCGCGCCGGGAGCGCCCCCGGCCGGCACGGCCTCCAGCACGCGGATCGTCTCGCCCTGGTGCTCGAAGAAGGTGCCGGGCCAGGGGTTCAGCGCGCGCACGCGGCGGTCCAGCGCGGCGGCCTCCTGCGCCCAGTCCAGCCGGCCATCGGCCTTGCTGAGCTTCGGCGCGTAGGTCACGCCCGCCTCGGGCTGCGGCACCGGCGCCGGGTTTTCCGCCAGGGCGCGCAGGATGAGGCCGGCGCCCATGGCGGCCAGCGCGTCGTGCACGGCGGGCGTGCCGTCGCGCGGGCCGATCGGCAGCCGGCCGGAGAGCAGCATCGGGCCGGTGTCCAGCCCTTCCTCCATGCGCATGATGGTGATGCCCGTCTCGGCGTCCCCGGCGAGGATGGCGGCCTGGATCGGGCCGGCGCCGCGCCAGCGCGGCAGCAGCGAGGCATGGATGTTCAGGCAGCCCCGGCGCGGCGCCTCCAGCATGGCCGGCGGCAGGATCAGCCCATAGGCCGCCACCACCGCCACGTCGAGATCGAGGGCGCGGAAGGCCTCGTGTTCCGCCACGTCGCGCTTCACCCGGGCGGGGTGGCGCACGGGCAGGCCGAGTTCCAGCGCGG
>NZ_JCACVY010000235.1:0-5490 GCF_058833935.1 Roseomonas sp. TS2
GCAGCGGCACCAGGGCGGCGGGCAGCATGTAGTCCGGCAGCCGGGCGGCCAGATGCGCGCGCAGCGCCGCCGGGTCGTAGCCCTCGCCCGGCACGAGGTAGGCGACGAGGCGCCGGTCCCCCGCCCGGTCCTCCCGCGCGATGACGCGGGCCTGCGCCACCATCGGCGAGGTGCCGAGCGCCGCCTCGATCTCGCCCAGCTCGATGCGGAAGCCGCGCAGCTTCACCTGCCCGTCCGAGCGGCCCAGATAGAGGATGGCGCCATCATCCCGGAAACGGGCGAGGTCGCCCGTGCGGTACATCCGCGCGCCGGGGTGGAAGGGGTCGGGGATGAAGGCATGCGCCGTCAAGTCCGGCCGGCCGAGATACTCCCGCGCCAGCTGCACGCCGCCGATGAACAGATGGCCGGTGACGCCCGCCGGCAGCGGCCGCAGCGCCTCGTCCAGCACGTACATCCGGGTGTTCCAGACGGGGTGGCCGATCGGCAGCGGGTTGCTCGTGTCGCCCGCCGAGGCGTCCCAGTAGGTCACGTCCACCGCCGCCTCGGTGGGGCCGTAGAGATTGTGCAGCTCCGCGGTCAGCGTGGCGTGGAAGCGGTCGCGCAGCTCCGCCGTCAGCGCCTCGCCCGAGCAGAAGACGCGGTGCATCGCGAGGCCCCGCGCGGCGGGGTGGGCCAGGAAGGCCGCCAGCATCGAGGGCACGAAATGCGCGGCGGTGATGCCCTCGTCGCGAATCAGCGCGGCGATCGCCGCCGGGTCGCGCTGCGCGCCGGGGGGCGCCAGCACCAGCGTGCCGCCGCAGATCAGGGGGAGGAAGAACTCCCAGACCGAGACGTCGAAGGTGGCGGCGGTCTTCTGCAGCACGCGGTCGGCGGCGGTGAAGCCGTAGTGCTGCCGCATCCACTCCAGCCGGTTGACGATGGCGCGGTGCTCGATGACCACGCCCTTCGGCTCGCCGGTGGAGCCGGAGGTGTAGAGGGCATAGGCCGTATCCCCCGGCGCCGGGCCGGGCGGAGCCTCGCCCGATGCCGGCCATGCCGTGGGGGGCAGCGTCTCCACCGCCCCCGGCAGCGGCGCGGCGGCCAGGGCGAGGCGCGGCCGTGCGGAGGCCAGGATGCGCCCCAGCCGCTCCGGCGGGTGCGCCGGGTCCAGCGGCAGGTAGGCGGCGCCGGCGCGCAGCGTGCCCAGCAGGGCCACCACCAGTTCCGGCGAGCGCTCCAGCGCCACGGCCACGCGGTCCCCCGCGCCGATGCCGCGCGCGGCGAGTTCGGCGGCCAGCGCCGCGCTGCGCCGGTCCAGCTCCCGATAGGAGAGGGAAGCGCCCTCGAAACGCAGCGCCGTCGCCTCCGGCGTGGCCGTCATGGCGCGGGCGATCAGCGCGGCCAGGGTGGTGTCCGGCACCGGATGCGCGGTGGCATTCACCGCCCCGGTGAAGCGCCGTGCCTCCTCGGGCGTGGCGGTGGGCACGGCGTCCAGGCGCCCGGCCTCCAGCGCGGCGGCGATGAAATGCGCGGCACGGGTGGCGTGCGCGGCGGCCTCCGCGGCGGTGTAGAGGTCGGGGTTGGCCTCCACGTCCAGGCGCAGCGTGGCGGCGCCGGGGTCGGTGCGCAGGTCGAAGGTGATGTCGTCCACCGGGCCGGTGCCCAGCAGGCGCAACTCCGCCGTGCAGCCCGGGAAGACGGGGATGCCATGGAAGGGCTGGATGTTGATGATGGCGCCATGCAGCCGCCGCCCGGCGCCGACGCGGCCGAGATCACGCCGCAACTGCTCGCCCCGGTAGCGGCCATGCCGGCGCAGCCGCGCGAGCTGGGCCAGGACCGGCTCCACCGCATCGGCCAGCGGCGCCGCCTCGTCCAGCCGGATGCGCAGCGGCAGCACGTTCATCTGCGTGGAGGGGGCGCGGGCGGCGGCGCTGCCGAAGCGGTTCATGAAGGTGGCGCCGACCACCGTCTCCTCCTCCCCCGCGATGCGGCGGCAATAGGCGCCGAGCAGGGCGGTGAGCAGGTCGGGCCAGGCGGCTTCGTACTCGGCGGCGAGGCGGCGCAGCGCCGCGCCTGTCGCGGCACCGATCGCGGCCTCGGCGCGATGAGCGGAACGGGCGGTGCGCGCCGCGCCGGGGGTGAAGCCCACCGCTTCCGGTGCCCCTGCCATGGCCTGCCGCCAGTGGGCGGCGTCGGCGGCGCGGCGTGGGGAGGCGCGGTAGGCGGTATCCGCCTCCACCGCGGCGGCGAAGGGGGCCAGCGGCGCGCCCGGATCGGTGCCGGCCACGCGCGCGGCGTAGAGCGCGGCGACGCGGTGCACCAGCAACTCCGTGCCATAGCCGTCCAGCACCAGGTGGTGGGCGCGCTGGTACCAGAGGTGGTGCGTGGGCGAGAGGCAGTAGAGCCGCTCGGCCGCGAGGCCGCCGCGCGCCGGGTCCACGGGCGTGTCCATGTCGCGCCGCATCGCCGCGCGCGCGGCGGCGAGCGGCTCCGGCGCGGCGGAGAGGTCCACCACCTCCAGCCAGGGGCGCATCGCCGGATCGGGCTGCTGCACCACGCCGGCCGGCGTCTCGCGGATACGCAGGGCGAGGCACTCGGCCTCCGCCACCATGCCGTCCACCGCCGCGCGGAAGGCGGCGCGGTCCAGCGGACCATGGAATTCCAGGTACTGCCCGGTGTTGAAGACCGGGTTGCCGGGGTCGATCCGCTGCGCGAACCACAGCCCTTCCTGCGCCTCGGTCAGCGGCAGGGGGGGGCCGTCCGCCGCCGGGGGAAGGGTCAGCGGCGGCTCGGCGCAGCGGAGATCCTCAGCCATGGGCGGGCCGCGCCATCGTCCGCTCGGCCACCGCCCACCAGGCATCGACGGTGAGCTTCTCGGCCAGCGCGCCGAAGTCGAGCGACAGCCCGGCCTGTCCCCAGCGCGTCACCAGGTCGATGGCGCGGAGCGAGTCCAGGCCCAGGTCGGAGAGGTCCTCGTCATCGCCGAACTCATCGGGCGCCATGCGCAGGGCGCGGGCGATGTCGGCGCGCATCTGCGCCCGCGTCAGGGGCGGGGTGGCGGCTTCGGCCATGTCGTGCGGTCCTCTTCCTCAGTCGGCATTCTCTTGGGCCAGCAGCCAGGCGCGCAGGCGGGCGCGCAGCTCGCGGCGGCTGATCTTGCCGGCGGCCGTGGTCTCGAAGGCCTCCACCAGCACGATCTGGTCCGGCACCTTGAACTCGGCGATGCCGCGGCCGCGCATCCAGGCCTTCAGCGCCGGGGCGCGCGGCCGCTCCCCCTGCGGGATGACGAAGGCGCAGCTGCGCTCGCCGAGAAATTCGTCCGGCACAGAGACGACGGCGGCGTCGAACACGTTCGGATGGGCGAGGAGGTGGTCCTCGATCTCCTCGGCGGAGATCTTCTCGCCGGCGCGGTTGATGTGGTCGCCGGCGCGGCCCTGCACCACCAGGTAGCCGCCGGGCAGGCGGCGCACCACGTCGCCCGTGCGGTAGAAGCCGTCCGGCGTGAAGGAGCGGGCATTGGCCGCGTCGTCATTGTGGTAGGCGCGGATGGTGTAGGGGCCGCGCGCCAGCAGGTAGCCCGGCTCGCCCTCCGGCACCTCCTCGCCCAGGTCATCGACGATGCGCACCTCGTCATCCGGGCTGATCGGGCGGCCCTGCGTCTCCAGCACGATGGAGTCCGGGTCGTCGAGGCGGGTGTAGTTCACCAGCCCCTCGGCCATGCCGAAGACCTGCTGCAGCCGGGCGGGCAGCGCCTCCTGCACGCGGCGCGCCGCCTCGGGCGTCAGCTTGGCGCCGCCCACCAGCAGCACCTCCAGGCTGGAGAGGTCGTGCCGCCCGGCGGCCGCGGCCTGCGCCCAGAGCAGCGCCAGCGGCGGCACGAGGCCGGTGATGGTGACGCGCTCCTGCGCGATGAGGGGGAAGGCGGTCTCGGGGCTCGGCGTCGGGCTCAGCACCACGCGGGCGCCGGCGTAGAGGGCGCCCATATGGCCGGGCGAGCTCATCGGGAAGTTGTGCGCCGCCGGCAGGGCGACGAGGAACACGCTCTCCGCCGTGACGCCGCAGATCTCGTTGCTGGCGCGGAAGCTGTAGATGTAGTCGTCATGCGTGCGCGGGATGAGCTTGGACAGGCCCGTGGTGCCGCCCGAGATCTGCAGGAAGGCGACGCTTGCCGGGTCCGGCTCCGGCGGCAGCGCGGCGCGGTCGCCGTCGAGGCTCTCGAAGGCGGTGAACTCCTCCGCCTCGCCGACGATGACGACATGCCGCAGCCCCGGCGCGGCTTCGCGCAGGGCACGGGCGAGGGGGCGGTGGTCGAAGCCGTCCGTGCCGCGCGCGGCGGCGATGTAGGCGCTGGCCTCGGATTTCGCGGCGAAATGCGCCAGTTCGGTGATGCGGTGCGCCGGCAGCGCGTAGACCGGCACCAGCCCGGCCAGGAACAGGCCGAACACGGCGGAGAAGAACTCCGGGATATTGCCGAGCTGGACCACCACCCGCTCGCCCGGCCGCAGCCCGAGGGCGAGGAAGCCGGCGGCGGCGGCCTCGGCGCGGGCGTGCAGCTCCGCATAGGTCCAGCGCTGCCCGCCGCCGATCACCGCCAGCGCCTCCGGCCGCTCGGCGGCGCGCTGGCGCAGGAAGCCGGGGAAGGTCTCGCCCCGCCAGTGGCCGGCCGCGCGGTAGCGCGCCGCGAATTCGGGGGGCCATTCCTGTCGCAGTGGGATCAAGGCGGGGGTCCGTTCTCGGCGGCGCCGGCGGGCGGAAGGCCGCCCGGCCAGCATTGATACTCATTCTCAATAAGCCGCCGCCATGGCCGGGGCAAGCCGGCACGGGGCCGTTCAGGGCGGGGCGCTGCCCTCCGGCATGCGTCCGGTGGCCAGCACCAGCGCATCGGCCACCGCCCCGGGCACCATGCTGCCATGCGTCTCGCCCTCCATGCGGCGGAAGCCGACGCGCAGCCCCGGGATGGCGGCCAGGGCGCGCGCCGTCTCCAGCCCGCCCGGCCCGTTGCCGATGGCGGCGCGGTAGGGCCCCGGCCGCGACACCCCGGCCACCGAGATCAGCACGTCCATCGGCCGCGCCAGCCGCCCGCCGGCGGCGCGCAGGCCAGCCAGGAAGGCCGCCTGCTCATCCAGCACGGAGCGGCGGTTCCACCAGATGGAGGGGTCCGCCAGCGCATAGGCGTTGAACAGCTGCGGCCGCGTGAACAGCGCGTGCAGCCCGAGCAGCCCGCCCAGCGAGTGGCCGAACAGCGTCTGCCGCGCCGGGTCCAGCGGCAGGCGGGCGGCCACCGCCGGGCGCAGCGCCGTCTCCAGGAAATCGAGGAACCGCTCCCGCCCGCCGGAGGGCGGCGGGTTGTCGCGGCGCGGGCCGAAGGCCTCGGCGGGGGTGGGCGGCGTCAGGTCGAGGAAGCGCCGGTCGGGGTCGTGCTGCGGCTCGGTCGGGTGGTCGATGGCCAGCAGCGCCACGCCGGCGGCACCCGCTGCCTCGCGCGCCTGCCAGGCGAGCGGGAAGGTGCCG
>NZ_JCACVY010000236.1:0-5478 GCF_058833935.1 Roseomonas sp. TS2
CCGCCCCGCCTTGTCGTGCCTTGACAGGAACCCCCCCGAGCCGCTTGGTAGGGTTGAGAATTTCATGCGCATGGCCCCGATGCTGCCGCAGACCCAGCCCCGCCCGGGGCGGCCGGGACCGATGCTCCGGCCCCCACGGGCGGCTCCTTCCCCGTTGTCCCGACGCTTCGCCGCCATGCCACGCGGCCGGGGGGGCTGAGCCATGTGCGGAATCGCCGGCCTCTCGCTGCATGGGCGCGCCGTGCCGGATGCGGCGCTGCTGCAGCGCCTGACCGACGCGCTGGCGCATCGCGGCCCCGATGGCGCCGGCCACCATGTGGCGGCCAATGTGGCGCTGGCGCACACCCGGCTGGCCATCATCGACCTGGCGGGCGGCGACCAGCCGCTCTTCGCCGGGCCTGCCGCGCTGGTCGGCAATGGCGAGGTCTACAACTACCGGGAGCTGCGCACCGAGAACCAGCTCCTCTGCGCCACCGGCAGCGACTGCGAGCCGCCGCTGCACCTGTTCCGGCGCGACGGGCTGGCCTTCGCCGAGCGGCTGCGCGGCATGTACGCGCTGGCGGTGCACGACCGCGCCACCCGGCAGGTGGTGCTGGCGCGCGACCCCTTCGGCATCAAGCCGCTCTACACCGCCGAGCTGCCGGGCGGCATCGCCTTCGCCTCCGAGCCGCAGGCGCTGATCGGCGCCGGGCTGGTGGCGCCGAGGCTGCGCCCCGAGGCGCGGGCCGAGCTGCTGCAGATGCAGTTCACCACCGGCGCGGAGACCATCTTCGAGGGCATCCGGCGCGTGCTGCCGGGCGAGACCATCGCCATCTCGGAAGGCAAGGTGCTGGAGCGCCGGCGCCGCGCCGCCCTGCCCGAGGGCGGGCCGGTCGCCACCACCGAGGCCGAGGCGCTGGCGCGCTTCGAGGCTGCCTTCCGCTCCAGCGTCGAGCTGCACCAGCGGAGCGACGTGCCCTACGGCATGTTCCTCTCGGGCGGCACGGACAGCGCCGCGGTGCTGGCGATGATGGCGCGGCTGAACGAGGCGCCGGTGCGCGCCTTCACCGCCGGCTTCGACATTCCCGGCGCCGCCGATGAGCGCGAGCGCGCCGCCACCCTGGCCCGCGCCGCCGGCGCCCGGCACGAGACGGTGATGGTGGGCGAGGCCGATGTGTGGCGCCACCTGCCCGAGATCGTCGCCGCCATGGACGACCCGGCGGCGGACTACGCCATCATCCCCACCTGGTTCCTGGCGCGGCGGGCGCGGCAGGCGGTGAAGGTGGTGCTCTCCGGCGAGGGCGGGGACGAGCTGCTGGGCGGCTATGGACGCTACCGCGCCGCGATGCGCCCCTGGTGGCTGGGCGGCAAGGCGCCCCGCACCCGTGGCGCCTTCGACCGGCTGGACGTGCTGCGCGCGGCGCCGACCGGCTGGCGGGACGGCATCGCCGCCGCCGAGGCCGCCGTGGCCTTGCCCGGCCGCACCCGGCTGATGGCCGCCCAGGCGCTCGATGTCGCCGACTGGCTGCCCAACGACCTGCTGATCAAGCTCGACCGCTGCCTGATGGCGCATGGCGCGGAAGGCCGCACCCCCTTCCTCGACAGTGCCGTGGCCGAGGCGGTGTTCCGCCTGCCGGACGGGCTGAAGGTGCGCAAGGGCGCCGGCAAGTGGCTGCTGCGCGAGTGGCTGGCGCGGAACTTCCCCGCCGCCGAGCCGCACCGGCCGAAGCAGGGCTTCACCGTGCCGGTGGGCGCCTGGATCGGTGC
Source organism: Roseomonas sp. TS2 (assembly GCF_058833935.1). Classification (NCBI taxonomy): domain Bacteria; kingdom Pseudomonadati; phylum Pseudomonadota; class Alphaproteobacteria; order Acetobacterales; family Roseomonadaceae; genus Roseomonas; species Roseomonas sp. TS2. Next base: position 1,747 of record NZ_JCACVY010000236.1, read on the forward strand.
CCGGGGCGAGCAGCTCGGCCCGCTGGTGGCGGCGCAGCCGGGGGTGATGGAGATTGCCCGCCCGGAGAAGGTGGTGGCGCTGTTCAAGGCCGCCGCCGGCAAGCGCGAGGGCTTCGCCGCTTGGCACCTGCTGTTCTACGCGCTCTGGCACCGCCGGCATGTGGAGGGGGTGATGCCGGAGGGCGACACCTTCGCCTACCTGGCCGCGCGATAAGGGAAGCGTCCAGGCGGCACGCCGCCCACCCACGTATCGCTCAACCGGCAGAAAAAAGATGGGGGCCCGGGGGAATTCCTTCCCCCGGCCTTTTTCTTCCTACGCGTACAGATCGTCGAAGAACTGCCGCTCCAGCCGCACCGCCCGGCGGAACAGCGTGGCGCAGGCGGCTTCCTCCGCCGGCCCCACCCGGTCCAGCTCGGAGCGCAGCCAGCCGACGAAGCCCCGGAAGAAGTCGTTGTCGTGCAGGGTGATCCACTCGGCATGGACGAAATCCGGCGGCAGGGGGCCGCTGCGGCGGCTGGCCCAGGCGAGGTAGAGCCACTCCGCCACCACGAGCACGGAGAGCGCCCGGGCGTAGGAGCGGCTCTCCGCCGCCTCCCGCATCAGATCCTGGAAGGCGCGGGTGGTGCCGCTCAGCACGGGGGCGGTGCGCTCGGCCTCCGGCACGCCGAGCGCGTCGAAGGCGCGCTGGAAGTAGGTGTTCTCGTCGCTGGTGATCATCGCCAGGAAGCCGGAGAGGCGCAGGCGGGCGGCGTAGCTGTCGGCGCTGGCGATGGCGGCGCCGAGGAGGGCCACGAAGCGGTCGATGAACTGGTAGTCCTGCACCAGGTAGGCCCGCATCCGCGCCGGCTCGGCCGTGCCGTCCAGCATGGCGTCGACGAAACGGTGGCGGATGGCGGCGTTCCAGTCCTCGGCGCAGGCGCGGCGCAGCGCCTCGGAGAATCCGGTCTGGGGCATGGCGTTGGTCTCCCGGTCGTGCCGGATGCGGATAGCAGAGCCGCGGTCGGGGGTCGCCCCCGGGGCGGAAACTGCCTAGAGAGAAGGCCACGACCGGCCCCATCCGAGAGGAATGCTCCGCATGACCAGCTACGATCTCATCCTGCGCGGCGGACGCTGCGTGCTCCCCTGGGGCGAGGAGGAGGTCGATGTCGGCGTGCGCGCCGGCCGCATCGCCGCGCTCGGCGACCTGCGGATGGCCGAGGCGGCCGAGGTGCTGGACTGCGCCGGGCTGCACATCCTCCCTGGCCTGATCGACCCGCATGTGCACCTGCGCGATCCCGGTGACCCGGCGGTGGAGACCATCGAGACCGGCACGAAGGCCGCCATCCTCGGCGGCATCACGGCGGTGTTCGACATGCCCAACACCAGCCCGGCCATCACCGGCCAGCAGGCGCTGGAGGACAAGCGCGCCTATGTGAAGGGCCGCGCCTGGTGCGACATCGGCTTCTATGTCGGCGCCGCGCGCTCCAACATCGGCGCCCTGGCGGCGCTCGAGGCCAACCCGGATGTCTGCGCCATCAAGGTGTTCGCCGGCTCCTCGACCGGCGACCTGATGGTGGAGGACGATGCCTCGCTGGAGCGGGTGATGCGCTCCGGCCGCCGCCGCATCGCCTACCACTCGGAGGACGAGTACCGGCTGCAGGAGCGCAAGCCGCTCTACGCCGCCGGCGGCCCGCACCGCCTGCATGCCGAGTGGCGCGACGTGGAATGCGCCTTCCTCGGCACCCGCCGGCTGATGGCGCTGGCGCGCGAGACCGGCCGCCCCGCCCACATCCTGCACGTCTCCACCGCCGAGGAGCTGGGCTACCTGAAGGATTTCCGCGACGTCGCCACGGTGGAGGTGCTGGTCAACCACCTCAGCCAGACGGACGAGGCCTATGACCGCCTCGGCGGCTACGCGGTGATGAACCCGCCGATCCGCGACGCCCGCCACCAGGAGGCCGCCTGGGCCGCCGTGCGCGACGGCACGGTGGACTGCATCGGCTCCGACCACGCGCCGCACAGCCGGGCCGCCAAGGAGCGCCCCTGGCCAGCCACCGCCGCCGGCCTGACCGGCGTGCAGACCCTGGTGCCGCTGATGCTGGACCATGTGAACGCCGGCCGCCTCTCGCTCGGCCGGCTGGTGGACCTGATGGCCGCCGGCCCGGCCCGCGTCTATGGCGCGGTGGGCAAGGGGCGGCTGGCCGCCGGCTACGATGCCGACTTCACCATCGTCGACATGAAGCGCGCCCGCACCATCGAGGAGAGCTGGATCGCCTCGCCCTGCGGCTGGACGCCCTTCGCCGGCCAGCGCGTCACCGGCTGGCCGGTGATGACGGTGGTGCGCGGCCATGTGGCGATGCGCGACGACACGGCGCTGGGCGCCCCGGAAGGCCGCCCCGTCAGCTTCCACAGCTGAGGCCCCGGGGCCGGGGCGGGGCGGGGCCGCCCGGCCCCGCCGCCGAAGCTCCGCCGCCAGAGGCTTAACGTGGCGCGCCGCTGCCGCTATGGTCCGCGCCACTTTTCACAGAGGCCGGACCTTGCCGGATATCTTCGACGAAGTGCAGGAGGAGCTGCGGGCCGAACGGGCCCGGCAGCTGGGTGTGCGATATGGCGGCATGCTGGCCGGCGTGGCGCTGCTGGTTCTGGTCGGCCTGGGCGGATGGCAGGGCTGGCGGTGGTACGAGCAGCGGCAGGCCAGCCAGGCGGCCACGACCTTCCTGGAGGCGCACCGCGCCGCCGAGACGCAGGGCGCCGACCTGAAGGCGGTGGGCGACCGCTTCGCCGCCCTCGCCGCCGAGAGCCCGGCCGGCTACCGCCTCCTCTCCCTGCTGCGCGCCGCCGCGCTGAAGGCCGAGACGGGCGACCGCGCGGCCGCCCTGGCGATGTGGGACCAGGTGGCGTCCGACAGCGCCGCGCCGCAGCTCTACCGCGACCTCGCCAGCCTGATGTGGGCGCTGCACGGCATGGACAGCCAGGACCCGGCGCTGCTCGCCGCCCGGCTGGAGCCGCTGGCCCAGGCGGGCGGGCCGACGGGTAGCCCCTGGCGCGCCTCGGCGCGGGAGCTGCGGGCGCTGCTCGCCATCCGGCGCGGCGAGACCGCCGAGGCCAAGCGTGACCTGGAGGCCCTGGCGGCCGATGTGAACGCGCCGCGCGGCCTGCGCGACCGCGCCAGCCGCCTCGCGGCGGGATTGGGGGTATGATGCGGGACAGGAAGATCTGGACGCGGCGCGCCGCGCTGCTGGGTGGCGCCGGCCTGCTGAGCGGCTGCGGCCTGCTGGACGGCGTTTTCGGCGACAGCAAGCCGCCGCTGCCGGGCGAGCGCCACTCGGTGCTGACGGCGCAGCGGGAACTGGCGGCCGATGCCGGCATCGCCGGCCGCCCCGTGGCGCTGCCGCCGCCCCAGGCGCGGGCCGAATGGCCGCAGCCCGGTGGCGGCGCCACGCACGATGCCGGCCACAACGCCGTGGGCCCGCGCCTGGCGGAAGCCTGGCGCGCCTCGGTGGGCACCGGCAGCTCCTACCGCCGGCGCATCACCGCCGGCCCCGTCATCGCCCAGGGCACGGTGTTCGCGGCCGACGCCTATGGCGTGGTCTCGGCCTTCGACCTCGCCTCGGGCGGCCGCCGCTGGCGCTTCGACACGCGGCCCGAGGATGACGACACGGGCGCCGTCGGCGCCGGCTGCGCCTTCGCCGACGGCACGCTCTACGTCGCCACCGGCATGGCCGAGATGCTGGCGCTGGACCCCGCCACCG
>NZ_JCACVY010000237.1:0-5471 GCF_058833935.1 Roseomonas sp. TS2
CATCACCATCACCGTGCCCTTCGCCGCCGGCGGCCCGACCGACGTGGTCAGCCGCCTGGTGGCCGAGGGCATGTCGAAGGACCTCGGCCAGCCGGTGGTGGTGGAGAACGTGACCGGCGCGGGCGGCACCATCGCCGCCGCGCGGGTGGCGCAGGCCCGGCCCGACGGCCACACCCTGCTGATGCACCACATCGGCCATGCCAGCACCGCCACGCTCTACCGCAAGCTGCCCTATGACGTGCAGGAGAGCTTCGCGCCGCTCGGCCTTGTCTCGGACGCGGCGATGACGGTGGTGGCGCGCCCCGACTTCCCCGCCGCCGACCTGCCCGGCGTGCTGGCCGCCATCAAGGCGCAGGGCGACGGGCTGACGCTGGCGCATTCCGGCCTGGGCGGCGCCAACCAGCTCTGCGGCATGCTGCTGCAGCGCGCGGCGGGCCGCGCCCTGACCACGGTGGTGTTCCGCGGCAGCGCGCCCGCCATCACCGACCTGATGGCCGGACGCATCGACCTGTTCTGCGACCAGGCGACCAACACGGCGCCCTTCATCCGCGACAGCCGCATCAAGGCCTATGCGGTGACGCTGCCGCAGCGCGTGCCGGGGCTGGACCTGCCCACCACCGCCGAGGCCGGCGCGCCGGACCTCGCCATGAGCACCTGGCACGGGCTTTATGCGCCGGCCGGCACGCCGGCCGAGATCCAGGAGCGCCTCGCCACCGCCATCCGCGCCGCGCTGCGCGAGGAGCGGCTGCTGACCCGCTTCGCCGAGCTGGTGACGGCGCCGGCCAGCCAGGAGCGGGCCACCCCGGCCTGGCACCGCCGCCATCTGGCCGAGGAAGTGGCGCGCTGGCGGCCGATCATCCAGGAAGCCGGGCAATACGCCGATTGAACAGGCTGGCGGGGGAGACTCCGCCATTCCGCTCGGAATCCGCTCCGTTCTCCTCCCCCTTCACCTTGAGCCCCTGCAAGTCCTCGGAGCCCATGAAGGCAGCCTCGGCGCCTTGCGGAAACCATGGCAGAAGCCGCCGGGCTCCGCGCACCGCCCTGCTTGGACCGGTTGGCTGCTGGTCCTGACAGGCCGCACGCAGCCCGAGCCGTTGACGCGGGCGGAAATCGCCACAAGGCCACCCAGGACCTGCACCGTGCCGGAGCCGGCGTCCCAGGCGACGAGGCCGGAGGAGGCCATGGCGCGTGTGGCGACGTACCATCCCGGCCACGGTGTGAAGCCGGGCCGAGGAGGCGATCTCCCGCTGGCGGGAAAGCCTGGCCGCGATGGACATGCTGCGCCAGGCGGCAGGCATGCCGCCCCTGCCCGCGGCACAGGCCCGCGGGCTTGAGCAGCGGGAGGGGCCACCTTCAAAGGGCCCAGAAATGCCAGGTGAACAGGGTCTCGATGCCGGGCAGGGCGATCTCGAACTCGGCCTCCGTATCGCCATCCGTGTTGCCGTAGAGCACGCCGCCCTGCAGGTAGAGCTGGCCGGCGGCGGTGAAGCCGGCCTCCATGCGCAGCATGAAGGCCTGGTCTCCCGCGAGATCGGCATTGGCGTCGATGCCGGAGAGGTCGAGCTGGTCGGTATAGGCGGCGGCCGAGAAATCCGTCACCGTGTCCCGCGCCGCGCCGGGGCCGGCATCGCCGCCGGCGAAGATGAAGCGGTCATTGCCCGCGCCGCCGGTCAGGGTGTCGGCGCCGGCACCGCCGGTCAGCCAGTCATTCCCGGCGCCGCCCAGCAGCGTGTCGTTGCCCGCGCCACCCAGCAGCGTGTCGTTGCCGCCACCGCCGCGCAGGGTGTCGTCGCCCTCCAGGCCGGAGAGGGTGTCGTGATTGCCGCGGCCGGAGAGGATGTCGGCGGCCGCGCCGCCCGTCAGGGCCAGGGCGGGGGGCAGCTCCAGCAGGCCGGAGCCGGGCAGCACCTCCTCCAGCAGCCCATCCAGCCCCGTGACCTGGATCAGGCCGTCGGTGAAGCCATCGCCATTGCGGTCCACCAGGAGCTGCGCGCCGGACTGGCGGAATTCCGGCTCGCCTATGGCCGCGAAGGCGTCCGCGCCGATGAAGCGGCCTTGCAGGGCCGAGAGATCGATCCTGTCGCCCACGGCGAAATCGGTGATGGTGTCGGTGAAGCCGCCGGCCAGCTCGGCGGCGCTCCAGGCGAAGAGGTCATTGCCGGCGCCGCCGGTCAGCGTGTCGCCGCCGAGGCCGCCATCCAGCGTGTCGGCGCCGTCGCCGCCCAGCAGCGTGTCCTGGCCGCGCCCGCCGGCGAGGGTGTCGTCGCCGCCCAGGCCGGAAAGCCGGTCATCCCCCTCCCGCCCGGCGAGGCTGTCGGCGCCGCCGCCGCCGGTGAGCTGGAGGTCCGGCACCCGCCGCAGGAGGCCGGAGCCGCTGGCGGTCTCCTCCAGCCAGGTGGCGGCGCCGATGGCGAGGGTGGCATCGCCCAGACCGTCGCCGTCGAGGTCCACCGTCACCCAGCTTTGCGCCGAGACGGTGACGCGGAGCTGCGCGCCGCCCCCGGCCTGGAAGGCTTCGCTGCCGATGAACCGCGCGCCCAGGGCCGAAAGGTCCAGGACATCCTCCGCCTGCAGGTCGGTGACCAGGTCGCCGGCCAGCTCGGCGGCGCCGCGGAACAGGAAGGTGTCGGCGCCGGCGCCGCCGGTCAGCGTATCGGCGCCGAGGCCGCCGGCCAGAATGTCCGCGCCGTCGCCGCCGCGCAGCGTGTCCGCGCCGGTGCCGCCCTCGAGCAGGTCGTCGCCTTCGTCACCCTGGAGCAGGTCGTCGCCGCTGCCGCCAAGGAGCTGGTCCTGGCCGGCGCCGCCACGCAGCGTGTCGTCGCCCGCGCCGCCATCCAGCCGGTCGTGGCCTTCCAGGCCGAGCAGCAGGTCGCGGCCGCCGCGGCCCGCCAGGGTGTCGTCGGCCGCCGTGCCCTGCAGCGTCAGGTCCGGCACGCGCACCAGGACGTTGGAGCCACTGCGGGTTTCTTCCAGCGCCATGAGGCCGTCCAGCAGCAGCGCCAGATCGGCGGCGCCGTCGCCATCCATGTCGATGGCCAGGACGGACTGGCCGTTCTCCCACAGCACCGCCATCTGCCCGGCCACGCGGGTCAGGCCGCTCTCCGAAAGGGAGAGGCCACCCAGGGCGCTCAGGTCGAGCTGGTCGCCCAGCTCGAAATCGGTGATGCGGTCCTCGCGCAGGCCGATCTCGTCGGTGGCGCGGTAGCGGATGGCATCGGCGTTCTCGCCACCCGAGATCACGTCCCGCCCGGTGCCGGGCTGCAGCACGTCGCTGCCCGCGCCGCCGATGAGGATGTCGTCGCCGCCTTCGCCGCGCAGGATGTCGTTGCCGGCGCCGCCATCGAGCAGGTCGTTGCCGCCGCGCCCGGCCAGGGTGTCGTTGCCGCCTTCGCCATACAGCGTGTCATGGCCCGCGCCGCCGACGCCGATATTCGCCGTGTCGCCGCCGCGCCAGTTGACCACCGGCGCCAGCCGCAGCAGGCCGGAGCCAGGCGCCGTTTCCTGCAAGGCCCCCGCGCCGCGCAGCAGCACGCTCTGCTCGGCCACCCCGTCGCCATCCGCGTCGATCTGCAGCAGCGTGTCGTTGCCGCTGCGCTGGTGGCGCGCCTCGGGGCGCAGGCCGCTGAAGGGCGCCTCCGCGATCCAGGCCGGGTAGCCAAGGTCGATGATGCGGATGAGGTCGCTGCTGGAGAGGTCGGTGATGATGTCGGCCGCACCCGCCTGCGGGGTGATGACGAAGATGTCGATGCCGGCGCCGCCCTCCAGCGTGTCGTTGCCGGCGCCGCCCTCCAGCGTGTCGTTGCCGGCGCCACCGGAGAGCCGGTCATGGCCGGCGCCGCCGCGCAGCGTGTCGTTGCCGGCACCGCCCTCCAGCGTGTCGTTGCCGGCCCCGCCATCCAGGGTGTCGTTGCCGGCGGTGCCTTGCAGGGTGCGGTCCAGCGCCAGTTGCAGCAGCCGCGATCCGGGCGCCGTCTCCTCCAGCGCCACCCCGCCGGTCGCCACCACGGCGCCGGTCTCCGCCACGCCGTCGCCATCCGCGTCGATCCAGAGCATGCCGTCGCCGAAGCGGATCTCGCCGCGCGTGCCGGAGAACTCGGCACCGCCGATGAAGGTGAAGCCGGCCAGGGCGGCGAGATCGATGCGGTCATCCGCCGCCATGTCGCGGATGGCGTCTCCGGCCAGCTCGGCGGCGCTGGCGTAGCGGAACACGTCCTGCCCCGCGCCGCCGCGCAGCGTGTCGGCCCCCATTCCGCCGGCGAGGATGTCGTTGCCGGTGCCGCCATCCAGCGTGTCGTCGCCGTCACCGCCGTCCAGCGTGTCGTCGCCGCTGCCGCCGCCCAGCGTGTCGTTGCCGGTGCCGCCGTCCAGCGTGTCGTTGCCGCCGCCGCCGAGCAGGCGGTCATTGCCGCCGAGACCGGTCAGCCGGTCGTCGCCCAGCCCGCCATCGAGCAGGTCGCCGCTGGCGGTGCCGCCCAGCCTGTCGGCGCCATCCGTGCCGGCCAGGGAGACGGGCGTGACGCGCACCAGCCGCCGCGAGCCGGCGCTGGTCTCGGCCAGCATGTCGGTGCCGGAGACCCAGGCGCTGATCTCGGCCACGCCATCGCCGTCGAGGTCGAGCAGCAGCCGCTTGTCCTGGTTGCGCATCTCCCCCGGCGTGCCGCTGAACGCGGCGTCGCCGATGTAGCGCAGGAAGGTGAGTGGCGTGAGGTCGATGACGTCGCTGGCCGAGAAATCCTGCAGGATGTCGCCCTGCAGATCCTCGGCGGCGAGGTAGCGGTAGGTGTCCTTCGCCGCGCCCCCCAGCAGGATGTCGGCGCCGGCGCCGCCGATGATCAGGTCCTCGCCGTCGCCGCCCTTCAGCACGTCGTCGCCATCGCCGCCGGCCAGCGTGTCGTTGCCGCCGAGGCCGATCAGCCGGTCGTTGCCGGCACCGCCCGTGAGCGTGTCGGCGCCGGCGCCGCCGCTGAGGTTGAGCGGCTCGGCCAGTTGCAGGATGCGCGAGCCGGGCGCCGTCTCCACGAGGCGGTAGGTGCCGTTCAGCGTCAGCACGATCTCCGCCTCGCCAAGGCCGCGCTGGTCGATCTGCAGCAGCGTGACGCCCGGCGCCCAGGCGACGCGCATCTCCAGCGCCGTGCCGCTGAAGGGCAGCGTGCCCAGGAAGGCCAGGCCGGCGATGGCGGAGAAATCCAGCTGGTCGCCGCTGGCGAAATCGACGATGCGGTCGAGATGCGCCTCCTCGGGCGCCAGGAAGCGGAAGGTGTCGCCGCCGGCGCCGCCGGACAGCGCATCGGCGCCGCGCCCGCCGGTCAGGATGTCGTTGCCGTCGCCGCCCGAGAGGGTGTCGGCGCCGGCGCCGCCCGAGAGGGTGTCGTTGCCGCCCTGGCCCTGCAGGATGTCGGCCTGCGCCGTGCCGGTGAGCGTGTCGTTGCCTGATCCGCCGATGAAGTTCGCCATCCTGACCCCTGACGCCT
>NZ_JCACVY010000238.1:0-5459 GCF_058833935.1 Roseomonas sp. TS2
CGTTGTAGAGCAGCGTGCCCAGCGCCGCCTGCAGCGCCAGGTTGCGCAGCACGGCGCCGGAGGGGATGGCGCCGCCCTCGCGCAGCCGGGCCAGCGGCCACAGCACCGCGCAGGCCAGCAGGCAGCGCAGCAGCACGATCAGCGCGATGGGCAGGGCGCCCGCCAGCAGCTTCGCCACCGCCACGTTGAGGCCGACCAGCGCCATCGAGGAACCCAACTGGAGATAGGCGGTCAGCATGCGGCTCCGGCGCGGCGGTTGGCGCGCGCAGGGTCGCAGGCTTCCGGGGTGGCGCCAAGCGGGGGCGCGCTCAGTCCTCCGCTCAGTCCTCCGCTCAGTCCTCCTGGCGGAAGGGCGAGGCCTCGGCCAGCGCCGCCATCTCCTCCAGCATGGCCGGGCGCTCGGCGTCCAGGAACTCGGCGACGGCGCGGCGCAGCCCGCCATGGCCGATCCAGTGCGCCGAATAGGTGGGCACCGGCAGGTAGCCGCGCTGGATCTTGTGCTGCCCCTGCGCCCCCGCCTCCACCCGCTTCAGCCCGTGCGCGATGGCGAAGTCGATGGCCTGGTAGTAGCAGAGCTCGAAATGCAGGAAGGGCGTCTCCACCGTGGTGCCCCAGTTGCGGCCGTAGAGCGCCTCGCGCCCCATCAGGTTCAGGGCGCCGGCGACGGGGCGGCCCTCCTGCTCGGCCATCATCAGCACCACCCGCTCGCCCAGCCGCTCGGCCAGCAGCGGCCAGAAGCGCGGCGTCAGGTAGGCGCTGCCCCATTTGCGGTCCACCGTGTCCATGTAGAAGCGGTGGAAGGCGGCCCAGTGGCGCGGCGTGATTTCGGCGCCGCGCAGCGTGCGGAAGGTGAGCCCGGCCGATTGCGCGTCCCGCCGCTCGCGCTTCAGCTGCTTGCGCTTGCGGCTGGACAGGGCGCCGAGGAAATCCTCGAAGCTGCCATAGCCCGCATTGCTCCAGTGGAACTGCGTGCCGATGCGCCGCAGCCAGCCGGCCTCGCCCAGCGCGTGCCACTCGGCTTCCGTGCAGAAGGTGACATGGGCGGAGGACAGGCCGAGCTGCTCCGCCGCCTGCGCCAGGGCCTGGGCCAGCGCGCCCGGCGGCAGGCCGGAATCCGGGCGGGCCAGCAGGCGCGGCCCCGGCACCGGGCTGAACGGCACCGCCACCTGGAGCTTCGGGTAGTAGCGCCCGCCCGCGCGCTCGAAGGCATTCGCCCAGGCATGGTCGAACACGTATTCGCCATAGGAGTGGCTCTTGGCGTAGGCCGGGGCCACGGCCAGCAGCCGGCCCTCCGGGTCGCGCAGCGCGGCGTGCTGCGGCAGCCAGCCGGTGCGGGCGGAGGCCGAGCCGCTGTCCTCCAGCACCGACAGGAAGGCATGGCTGACGAAGGGGTTGTCGTCCCCCGCGCAGGCATCCCACTCCGCCGCGGGAATCTCCGCGATGGCGGGATGCAGGCGCAGGGTCAGCTCGGGGGCACCATCGGGCATGGCCCAGCATGTGCGCCGCAACCGGGAACGCGCAAGGCGGGGCGGCGCCCCGCGCCCGCTTCTCTCTCCCGCGCGGGGAAGCCCGGTCCTAGAGCGGGCGGCAGGCCAGGGCGGTGGCGCCGGCCAGGCGCACCATGCGGCGGGCGGCCACCGCGGCCCCCGCGGCGCCGCCGGCCAGCTTGGCGGCATGGCCCTCCACCAGCTGCTCCACGCCGGCCTCGGTGACGATGTCCGCCCCCGCCGCCAGCCCGGCGGAGAGCGCCAGCCGCCGCAGCAGCCGCCCCAGCACGAAGGTGCCGGGGCGCACCCCGTGCAGCACCGCCACCTGGCGCATCAGCCGCAGGCCGAGCCAGCCCATCGCCACCGCGTCCAGCGCGGCCACGCGGGCAGCCAGGGCGGTGCTCTCCTCGCGGGCGCGGCGGGCCACCTCCAGCGCGGCGTCCAGGTCCTCGCGCTTCACCAGCTCGAGCCGCTGCACCATCATCTCCACCTGGGAGCGGGCCATCGCCTCCACCTCGGCGCGCAGCCCCGAGACCATGGAGAAGGCACCGCCGGCCAGGCCGGCGAGATCGTCGAAAAGGCGGCCGCGGCGGCCAGGGCCATTGCCGGCGCCGCTCTCAGAACCCGATTCCATCATCCACTCTCCTTGTTGCGGCGCCTGCGGGCTCCTGGCCCGTGCCGGCGGCTCGCGCCTTTTGGATCGACCGGGGCGGTTGCCGGGGCCGGCGCACGCCGCCTATACCCGGCCCGCCCGGCGGGCGACCATTCCCCCCGCTGGTCCATCGTCGCGGAAGGCTCGCGCATGTATCTGGTCACTGGCGGTGCCGGTTTCATCGGCTCCAACCTCGTCGCGGCACTTTGCGAACGGGGGGCGGAGGTGCTGGTCTGCGACCGGCTGCGCAGCGGCGAGCCGGGCCGGGAGAAATGGCGCAACCTGGCGCACCACCCGATCGCCGGCATCCTGCCGCCCGAGAAGCTGTGGGACTGGCTGGAGGACGCGCCGCGCCCCGAGATGATCTTCCATCTCGGCGCCATCAGCGACACCACGGTGCGCGACGGTGACCTGGTGGCCGAGAACAACCTCTCCCTCACGCTGCGCCTCTTCGCCTGGTGCGCCGAGCACGGGGTGCGGCTGGTCTATGCCTCCTCCGCCGCCACCTATGGCGACGGCGCGCTGGGCTTCGACGACGACGCCTCCCCCGCGGCGCTGGCCGCGCTGCGGCCGCTCAACCTCTATGGCTGGTCGAAGCACGCGACGGACCGGCGCGTGGCCGACCTGCTGGCGCGCGGCCGCGCCGCGCCGCCGCAATGGGCCGGGCTGAAGTTCTTCAACGTCTATGGCCCGAACGAGCACCACAAGGGCCGCATGGCCAGCGTGGTGCTGCACAAGTTCCGCCAGATCATGACCGGCGCCCCCGCCACCCTCTTCAAGTCGGACCGCGAGGGCATCGCCGATGGCGAGCAGCTGCGCGACTTCGTGCATGTGGACGACTGCGTGGAGGTGATGCTCTGGCTGCTGGACAACCCGCAGGCCAGCGGGCTGTTCAACGTCGGCACCGGCACGGCGCGCAGCTTCCTCGACCTGACGCGGGCGGTCTATGCCGCGCTGGACCGGACGCCGGAGATCGCCTTCATCGAGATGCCGGTCGATCTGGTGGGCAAGTACCAGTACTTCACCCAGGCGCGGATGGAGCGGCTGCGCGCGGCCGGCTTCACCGGCGCCGCCACCGGGCTGGAGGACGGGGTGCGGCGCTACGTGCAGGACTTCCTCACCCGCCCCGACCCGTATCGCTGAAGGCGGCGCCCGGATGCTCCTCGCCCTGCCCTTCCCCGCCATCGACCCGGTGCTGATCGAGATAGGCCCGCTGGCGATCCGCTGGTACGCGCTGGCCTACATCGCCGGCATCATCCTGGGCTGGCGGCTGATGCGCCGGCTGGTGGCGCTGCCGCCGGTGGCCGCCTCGGCCGAGCAGGTGGACGATTTCGTCACCTGGGCGGTGCTTGGCGTCATCCTCGGCGGCCGGCTCGGCTACGTGCTGTTCTACCAGACGGACCACTACCTCTCGGCGCCGTGGGAGGCCTTCTACCTCTGGCGCGGCGGCATGTCCTTCCATGGCGGCGCGGCGGGGGTGATCCTGGCGCTGGTGCTGTTCTGCCGCCGCCACGGCCTCTCCATCCGCCGCTTCGGCGACCGGCTGACGGCGGTGGTGCCGATCGGCCTGTTCTTCGGGCGGCTGGCCAACTTCATCAATGGCGAGCTGTGGGGCCGCGTCTCGGACGTGCCCTGGGCCATGGTCTTCCCGCATGGCGGGCCGGAGCCGCGCCACCCCAGCCAGCTCTACCAGGCGGCGATGGAGGGGCTCTGCCTGTTCGTCCTGCTGCAGGTGCTGGTGCGCATCCCCGCCATCCGGGCGCGGCGCGGCTTCACCGCCGGCGCCTTCCTGGCCGGCTACGGCGTGGCGCGCATCATCGGCGAGCTGTTCCGCCAGCCGGACGCGCAGCTCGGCTTCCTGTGGGGCGGCGCCACCATGGGGCAGCTCCTCTCCATCCCGATGGTGCTGGCCGGCCTCGCCCTGATGCTGCTCGCCCCGCGCGACAGGGTGGCCGCGGCGTGAGCGATCCCGCCCCGGAGGCCCCCGAGCGGCTGGACCGCTTCATGGCCCGCGCCGCCGCCGCCTACTATGCGGGGCGCGACCCCTTCGGCGCGCGGGGCGACTTCACCACCGCGCCCGAGATCAGCCAGGCCTTCGGCGAGTGCCTCGGCCTGTGGGCGGCGGTGCTGTGGCAATCGATGGGCCGCCCGGCGCCGGTGCTGCTGGCCGAGGCCGGCCCGGGCCGCGGCACGCTGATGGCCGACGCCCTGCGCGCCATCGGCCAGGTGATGCCGGGCTTCCGCGCCGCGCTGCGGGTGCATCTGGTGGAGCAGAGCCCGGCGCTGCGCGCCGCCCAGGCCCGCGCCCTGGAGGCGCCGCTCGCCGGCGCCGCCGCCACCTGGCACGAGGATTTCTCCACCCTGCCGGACGGCCCGCTGCTGCTGCTCGGCAACGAGTTCCTGGACGCGCTGCCGGTGCGGCAGTTCGTCCGCCGGGGCGCGGGCTGGGCCGAGCGCCATGTCCTGGCCGGCACCTTCACCGAGCGCCCCGCCGGCCCGGTGGCCGGGCTGGAGCTGCCCGATTCGGCGCCGGAGGGCGCGGTGCAGGAGGTCTCCGAGGCGGCACGCGGCCTCGTGGCCGGGCTGGCGGCGCGGCTGGCGGCGCAGGGCGGCGCCGCGCTGTTCCTGGACTACGGCCCCGCCGCCTCCGGGCTGGGCGATTCGCTGCAGGCGCTCAGCGGCCACCGCGCCGCCGATCCGCTGGGCCCACCCGGCAGCGCCGACATCACCGCGCATGTCGATTTCGCCGCCCTCGCCCGCGCCGCCCGCGCCGCCGGCGCGGCGGTGCACGGGCCGGTGCCGCAGGGCCTGTTCCTGCAATCGCTCGGGCTGGTGACGCGGGCGGCCATGCTGGCCCGCGCCGCCCCCGCCTCGGCGGGCCACCAGCTCTCCGCCGCGCAGCGGCTGATCGCCCCGGAAGGCATGGGGCGGTTGTTCAAGGCGCTGGCGATCTGCCACCCTGACCTGACCCCACCGCCGGGCTTCGAGGCCGCATGACCGCCGAATTCCTCTCCACCGACCTCTTCGCCGGCCTGCCGCACGGCTTCTTCACCCGCCGCGGCGGCGTCTCGAAGGGCGGCTTCGCCACGCTGAACTGCTCCCTCTCGGGGCAGGACGACGCGGCGGCGGTGGCCACGAACCGCGCCCGCGCCATGGACGCGCTGGGCCTGCCGGCCGGCGCCCTCTCCGGCGCGCACCAGGTGCATGGCGTGGCCGTGGCCGTGGTCGGCCAGCCCATCCCGAACGAGGCCCGCCCGACGGCGGACGCGCTGGTGACCGACCGCCCCGGCCTGGCGCTCGGCGTCGTCACCGCCGATTGC
>NZ_JCACVY010000239.1:0-5409 GCF_058833935.1 Roseomonas sp. TS2
GTCATCCACCAGGATCTTCGGGTTGCGCCGCAGGATCTCCTCCATCGTCTCGAGGTAGAGGCGGCGGATCGTCACGTCCTGCGCCACCTGGTAGGCGGAGAGGATGGAGGTGAAGCGCGACGCCTCGCCGCGGGCGCGGGCGACCTGGCTCTCCTTGTAGCCTTCCGCCTCCTGGATCATCCGCTGGCCCTCGCCGCGGGCGCGGGGGATGATGTCGTTGCGGTAGGCCTCGGCCTCGTTGCGCATGCGCTCGCGGTCGGCGTTGGCGCGCTGCACGTCGCGGAAGGTGTCGATCACCTCGGCCGGCGGCTCCACCTTCAGCAGCTGGATCTGCGCCAGCTCGATGCCCGAGCCGTACTGGTCGAGGATGAACTGGGTGCCGGTGCGCACCGCCTGCTCGATCTCGGCACGCGCCTCGGTCAGCGCCGGCTGGATGGGGGTGCGGCCCACCACCTCGCGCATCACGCTCTCGGCCGCGAGCTTCACGGTCTGCTCGGGGTTGCGGGTGTTGAACAGGTACTCGCCCGCGTCGCGGATGCGCCAGAACACCGCGAAGTCGATGTCGATGATGTTCTCGTCGCCGGTCAGCATCAGGCTTTCCTCGATCACGTCCCGGGCGGGGACGGGACGGGTCAGCGGCGCGTCGCTGGACGCCCGGAAGCCGACGTCGATGCGGTTGATGCGCGTCACGCGCGGCGTGGTCACGCTCTCCACCGGCCAGGGCAGGCGGTAGTTCAGGCCCGGCATGGTGGTGCGGTTGAAGGCGCCGAAGCGCATCACCACGCCCTGCTCGTCCGGCTGCACGCGGTAGATGCCGCTGGCGGCCCACAGGCCGAGCAGCACCACGGCGCCGATGCCGATCCACTTGCCGGTGCCGCCGCCGCCGGGCAGGAAGCGCCGCAGCGCGTCCTGCGCCTGGCGGATGGCCTCGTCGAGATCAGGGCCGCCGCCGGGACTGCGCCCGCCGCCGCCGCCCTGTGGCGGTTGTCCCCAAGGTCCACCGGGGCGTGGATTGCCCCAAGGGCTGCCTCCTTGGCCGGATCCGCCGCTACTGTTCCAGGGCATAGGCTGGCTGCTCTCCCGTTACGTGTGCTCCCGGCCACAGACGCTTGCGCACAGACGGTGCATGCGCGACAGGGCCGGACCATATGTCGCCCTGTCCGGGCCAAGGCGCAATCCATGCGGATCACGCCACGGCGAGGGCGGGGCCGATATTGTCCGGTATGAAGGGGTTTTCAAGCGATGTCGGAGTCACTGTCGGAGGCCGTGCGCGCGGCGCTCGCCACGCTGCGGGACCCGGAGAGCGGGCAGGACGTTGTTTCCTCCGGCATGTTGCAGGGGCTTTCGGCGCGGGACGGCATGGTGCAGTTCGCCCTCGCCGTGCCGCGCGAGCGCGCCCGGGCGCTGGAGCCGCTGCGCGCGGCGGCCGAGCGCGCGGCCGCCGCCGTGCCCGGTGTGCTCTCCGCCACCTGCGTGCTGACGGCGCACCGCGACATCCCCGCGCCAACCACCCCGCACGCGCATGGGCATGCGCACGGGCATGACCACGCGCATGGCGCCGCCCCGGCGCCGGGCACCGCCCGCGCCACCCGCCCCGCCCCGGGCCAGGGGCCGATGCTGCTGCCCGACGTGACCTCCATCATCGCCGTCGCCTCGGGCAAGGGCGGCGTCGGCAAGTCCACCACCGCCGTCAACCTGGCCGTGGCGCTGGCCGCGGACGGGCTGAAGGTCGGGCTGCTGGACGCCGACATCTACGGCCCCTCCCTGCCGCAGATGCTCGGCACGCGGGAGAAGCCGCGCGCCACGGGAGGGCGCATCATCCCGCTCTCCCGCTGGGGGCTGAAGGCCATGTCCATCGGCTTCCTCGTCGAGGAGGAGACGCCGATGATCTGGCGCGGGCCGATGGTGATGGGTGCGCTGGAGCAGATGCTGGGCCAGGTGGAATGGGGCACGCTCGACGTGATGGTGGTGGACATGCCGCCCGGCACCGGCGACGCGCAGCTCACCATCAGCCAGCGCGTGCCGCTGGCCGGCGCCGTCATCGTCTCCACCCCGCAGGACGTGGCGCTGATCGACGCGCGGCGCGGCGTGCGCATGTTCGAGAAGGTGAAGGTGCCGGTTCTCGGGCTGATCGAGAACATGTCCTACTACTGCTGCCCGAATTGCGGCCACACGGCCAACATCTTCGGCCATGGCGGGGCGCGGGCCGAGGCCGAGCGGATGGGGGTGGAGTTCCTGGGCGAGCTGCCGCTGAAGCTCGAGATCCGCGAGCTGGCCGATGCCGGCACGCCGATCGTCATGGCGCGGCCAGAGAGCGAGGAGGCGGGGCGCTACCGCGCCATCGCGCAGCGGCTGCGGCGGAAGCTGGGCGAGGCGGCGAAGGGGCCGCGCATCGTCATGGAGTGAGGCGGCGGCGCCCCAGCCGGTAGCCGAGCCAGAGGGCGGCCACGACGAGCAGCGCCGTGGCCGCGTCATGCACCACGAAGGTGATGACGGCCCAGGCCAGGGCCAGCACCGCCCAGGCCAGCCAGAGCCCGAAGGAGATGGCCGCCAGCGCCATCATCAGCGGGAAGCCCAGCAGCAGCACCAGCAGCAGAACCATCCAGAACATCGTCCATGCCTCCCCCGCAGCCAGGGCCTGCGGGCTGTCCTCACGATCCCCGGCGGGCGCCGGACGCGGCGCCCCTGCCCTTCTCCTGGCCACGCATCATGCCGCGCTGGGGCGCCGTGGAGCGCCCGAGCGCAAAGCCGCCGACGCCGGTCAGCAGCAGCAGCGCGCCCAGATCGCCCACCATGGCATGCGCCAGCGGAATGCCGACCAGCAGCACCGCCACGCAGATCCACACCGCCAGCCACCGGCGCCAGGAGAAGCCGCCCAGCAGGCCCTTCAGCCGCCGCCACGGCCCGGGGCGCGGCGGCACGGCGGCCTTGCCGCGGCGGGGCGCGCGGGCGGTGCTGCCACGGGGTGCGGCGGCCATGGCGCGGGCCTCAGGCGGCGCGGCCGAGCTGCTCCATCAGCTCGCGCCATTCCCGCTTGGAGAGGCCGCTCTGCTCCTGCGTCACCGGCTCGCCCGCCAGCAGCCGCTTCACCACGCCGAGCATCTGCGCCGAGAGGGTGACGGCGCCGAGCCGGTAGTCGCGGAACGCCTCCGCCACCGCCGGCACCCAGGCATCGAGCACGGCGAGCATCGCCTCGGCATAGACGCGGATCTCGTACTGGGCGTGCGCATCGGCCCGCAGCCGCAGGAAGTGCAGCAGGTTGTGCAGGTCGGTCTTCCAGTACCACTGGGTGTAGGCGTTCAGCGTCAGGTTCATCCGCGCCAGCTCGCGGGCCAGGCCCTGGCGGGCGGGGTCGAGCGTGTTGCCGGCCTCATCGAGGTTCAGCATGGCCTGGTAGTGGTCGTAGTTGCGCATGGCGTCCTGGCGCAGCAGCTCCAGCACCTCGGCCGCCTCCTGCCCTTCCAGCACATCCCCCCGCCCCTGCCGGTTGCTGGCCGACTGCGCGGCGAGCTGCGCCGGGGCGGGCAGGTAGAACTCCCGGTCCATGATGGAGTAGCGGGCCGAGTACTCGTTCACGTTGGCGGTGCGGTGGCGGATCCACTGCCGCGCCACGAAGATCGGCAGCTTCACATGGAACTTGATCTCGCACATCTCGAAGGGCGTGCTGTGCCAGTGCCGCATCAGGTAGCGGATCAGGCCACGGTCCTCGTTCGCCGCGCGGGTGCCGCGGCCGTAGGAGACGCGCGCCGCCTGCACCACCGCCGCGTCGTCGCCCATGTAGTCCACCACGCGGACGAAGCCGTGGTCCAGCACCGGCAGCGGCTCGAACAGCATCGCCTCCAGGGCCGGCACGGTGGGGCGCCGCGTCTCCGTCCGCGCCGCCTGCGCTTCCGAGAGTTCCTGACGCTGCGCGGCGGTGAGTTCCATGGGTTCAGATCCTGGGCGTGCGGAAGCCGCCACGGCCGGAAAGCCGGAAGGCGGAACCGGAGAAGGCGCGAAGGGCGGTGAGGCCCGGGGCGGTGGCCCCGGGCTCCGGGTCGCGCAGGGTCTAGCCAAAAGGGGGCCATCCCACCAGCGCCGATCTGCGGGGCCCGGTGCGCGGCACGCATGCGGAAGCGCACGACCTTCACGGCATGTTGATCGCCCGGCCCGCCGTGCCCTGGTCCTGGCTCACGCGCTCATGCCACCGGAGGCCCGCCCCACACGGACAGTCCCGCCGGCAGAGTTCCGGCACGGCCGGGGCCGGCCGCCTCCGGCACGCCAGAGGTGTACAAGCCAGAGATGTGGGGCGGGCGGGCGCGGCGCTTTTCCGGAAGCGCCCCCTCGATTTCCGCCGCGGGGCGGCCTATATCGTCGTCGTCCCCTCGGGGACTATGGCGATAAACGGCATGTGGAATAAGCGTTGCGGACCCGGGGGCAGTGCCCGGCGTCTCCACCAGCATCGCCGCCAGGGATCGTCTGGCGGGCTTCTGGGGACGAAACAGGCTCGACGCGCGTGGTAAAGCCATGTCTTTTGCCCGGCATTGTACCGCCGTTATCGGGCTAAATCACAAGTGCCAACGATAATGGTCGCGAGACCATGGCGCTCGCTGCCTAACAATAGGTAAGCGCGGTCCGGGGGGAACCGGGCAACAGAATCCCCCCACTGATTTGCCGCTCCCGTCCCTTTCCTGCGCTGGACCACTTCCCGCACCTGGGGAGCATCCGGTATGGGTCATGCGTTTTCTGGGCGTCTGCCGGGGTATGCTGCATGACGGATGAGACCAGGCAGGCGGAAAGCCTGCTGCCTTACGATCGCTGGACCGAGGACGCCATGCGCGAGGTCGCGCTGCGCGCCCTGGAACATGCGGGCGAGCACGGCCTGCCCGGTGAGCACCACTTCTACCTCACCTTCCGCACCGACCGGCCTGGCGTCGCCATTCCCGGTCACCTCAAGGCCCGCTACCCGGAGGAGATGACCATCGTCCTCCAGCACCAGTTCTGGGACCTGAAGGTCGACCGGGAGCAGGGCTTCGTCACGGCCGGCCTGTCCTTCGGCGGGGTGCCGGCGACGCTGGTGATCCCGATCTCCGCCCTGACCGCCTTCTGGGACCCGCATGTGCGGGTGGGGCTGCGCTTTCCCTCGGCCGAGGCCGCCGAGGCGGCGGCGCCTGCCGGGGCCGAGGTCGCGCCCTCTCCGATGGCGGAGCAGCCGGAGGCCGAGGCCCCTGCCCCGGCCGAGCCGGAAGGCCCCGCCCAGGTGGTGAGCCTCGACGCCTTCCGCCGCCGCCCGACCCGGGATTGAGCGGCACCGCCCTCCCCCGCTGACGCCACGGGCAGGCCCCGCTTCGGGGCCCGTGCCGGTTGGCTTGCCCGGCGGGCTGCACTACCTCTTTCCCGGCGCGACGCTGCCCGTCCGGCGGCGCCCTG
>NZ_JCACVY010000240.1:0-5399 GCF_058833935.1 Roseomonas sp. TS2
CTCGGGGGCACCATCGGGCATGGCCCAGCATGTGCGCCGCAACCGGGAACGCGCTGGTGTTCCTGGGCGTCTGCGGCGAGGCGGCCTATGTGCTGCTGGCCAAGCGCATCGCCGGCCGGGTGCCGGTGTTCACCGCCAGCCTGTGGATGCAGCTGTGGAGCGCGGCCCTGATGCTGCCCTTCGCCCTGCCGGTGCTGGGGGGCGTGGCGGCGCTGGCCTCGGCCGAGGTCTCGGCGCTGCTGGTGTTCCACAGCCTCACCGCCTCGGTGCTGTGCCTGCTGCTCTGGTATGCCGGGCTGCAACGGGCGCCGGCGGGGGTGGCCGGCATCTTCACCGTGTTCCTGCCGGCCACCGCCGCGCTGGTGGCGGTGGCGCTGCTGGGCGAGCATTTTTCCCCGATGCACGGCGCCGGGCTGGGGCTGATGCTGGCCAGCATCGGGCTGGCCACCTGGCCGGGGAGGCGGCGCGCGTGAAGGCCTGGGTCTCCTGCACCGGCGCCGCGCTGCTGGCGCGGGACGCGGCCGACTGGGCCGCGCAGCTTTCCTACGCCCAGGCCGGGCAACTCTCGGAGGTGCAGCGGGCGCAGCGGGAGAGCTGGCGCGCCCTCATCGTCACGCTCCAGGCGGCGCTGCGCGAGGCGGGCGGCGAATCCTGGCAGGTGCTGCTGGAGGTGGAGATGCTGCGGCTGGAATGCCGCATCGACGCCGTGCTGCTGACCGACCGCGCGGTGCTGGTGCTGGAATACAAGCACGGCGCCACCGGCTTCGCCGCGCCCGACCTCGCCCAGGTGGAGGATTACGCGCTCGACCTGTTCGACTTCCACGCCGCCAGCCGGGCGCACCCCGTGGTGCCGCTGCTGCTGGCGAGCGGCGCGGCGGCGCCGGTGAACCAGTGGCCGATCTTCCTCCCTGGCGTGACGACGCCGGTGCTGCGCGCCAGCCCAGCCAGCCTCGGCGCGCTGCTGCGCGGCATCCAGGCCGCCATCCCCGCCCCCGCCGCGCCGCTCGACGCCGCCGCCTGGGAGGCGGCGCCCTACCGGCCGGTGCCCACCATCATCGAGGCGGCGCGGCGGCTGTTCGACCGGCACGGGGTGGAGGCCATCGCCACGGCGCGGGCCGATGCGCGCAACCTCACCCGCACCACGGCGGCCATCCGCGCCGCCATCGGGCAGGCGCGGGCGGAGGGGGCGCGGCGCGTGGTGTTCGTCACCGGCATTCCCGGCGCGGGCAAGACGCTGTGCGGGCTGAACCTGGCCTTCGGCCCCGCCGCGGAAGGCAGCACCGCCTTCCTCACCGGCAACGCGCCGCTGGTGGCGGTGCTGCGCGGCGCGCTGGAGCGGGATGCGCGGGAGGCGCAGGGCCGCGGCGCCCGCCAGCCGCGGCGCGAGGCGCGCGCCGTGCTGCAGAACGTGCACCGCTTCCTGGAACACCATGTCCGCCACCCGGCCGAGGCACCGCCCGAGCATGTGGTGGTGTTCGACGAGGCGCAGCGCGCCTGGGACGCCGCCCAGGCGGGGCGGGACACGCAGCGCCGCAGCTCCATCCTCACCACCTCCGAGCCCGGCCACATGCTGGAGATCATGGCGCGGGTGCCGGGCTGGTCCGTCATCGTGGCGCTGATCGGCAACGGGCAGGAGATCAACACGGGCGAGGCCGGGCTGGCCGAATGGGGTCGGGTGATCGGCGCCAGTTGGGCCAAAGGGGGCGGTGGCCTCTGGGGGGCGGTGGCGGCGCCGCGCGCCCTCTCCGCGCCTGAGCCGGCGCAGCGCCTGGCGGAGGGGCACCCGTCCTGGCTCGCGCTGGAGGAGGATCTCGACCTCACCGTGCCGGTGCGCTCCATCCACCACGAGCGCAGCGCGCAATGGGTGGCGGCGGTGCTGGAGGAGCGGCCAGAGGAGGCCGCCGCCATCGCCGCCGATCGTTCCACGGGGGGCGGGCTGCCCTTCTTCCTGACGCGCGACCTCGGCGCGCTGCGGGCCGGGCTGCGCGCCCGGGCGCGGGGGCTGCGCCGGGCGGGGCTGGTCTGCTCGGCCAAGGCCAAGCGCCTGCGCGCCGAGGGCCTGGGCGCGCAGCTGCACGGCGCGGATGACGAGGTGGTCAACTGGTTCCTCAACCGCTGGCCGGATGTGCGCGGCTCGGACGCGCTGGAGGTCTGCGCCACCGAATACGCCTGCCAGGGGCTGGAGCTGGACGTGGTGGGGCTGGCCTGGGGTGGCGACTTCATCCGCGGCGCCCAGGGCTGGCAGGCGCGGCGCTTCGCCGGGCAGGACTGGCAGCGCGTGGCCTCGCCCGAGACGCGGCGCTACCTGCGCAACACCTACCGCGTGCTGCTGACGCGCGCCCGGTACGAGACGCTGATCTACGTGCCGCGCGGCGACGAGGCGGACCGCACCCGTCCGCCGGCCGAGTTCGAGGCCGTGGCCAATTACCTGCAACGCTGTGGCGTTGGAGTGTTTTGAAAGCACGTTCTTTTTTGGAAAAAAGAACCAAAAAACTTTTGTCAGTTTGGCGTGGCGCGGGTGGATAGTGGAACGCCAGACTCGAAAAGTCTTTTTGCTTCTTTTTCTTCAGAAAAAGAAGATCTCCGACAACACCCCTTCCTCTTCCGCGTTGGCCGTCCAGCACGCCACGCAGCGGAAAGGGAACAGCCATGGCCAAGACGGTCGGGGACTTCGTCTGGGAACGCCTCGGGCAATGGGGCGTCCGCCGGGTCTATGGCTATCCGGGCGATGGCATCAACGGGCTGATCGGCGCGCTGGATCGGGCGAAGGAGACGATGCCCTTCGTGCAGGTGCGGCACGAGGAGATGGCCGCCTTCATGGCCACCGCCCACGCCAAGTACACGGGCGAGGTGGGGGTGTGCCTGGCCACCTCCGGCCCCGGCGCCATCCACCTGCTCAACGGGCTGTACGACGCCAAGGCGGACCACATGCCGGTGCTGGCCATCGTCGGCCAGCAGGCGCGGGCGGCGCTGGGCGGGCATTACCAGCAGGAGGTGGACCTCTCCGCGCTGTTCAACGACGTGGCGGATTATGTGCAGCAGGCCAGCGTGCCGGAGCAGATCCGCCACCTGATCGACCGCGCCATGCGCATCGCCCAGGGCGAGCGCAAGATCGCCTGCCTGATCCTGCCCAACGACCTGCAGGAACTGGAGGCGGTGGAGACGCCGCCGCACGCGCACGGCACCATCCACAGCGGCGTGGGCTATGCCGCGCCCCGCGTGGTGCCGGAGCCGCAGACGCTGCAGCAGGCGGCCGAGGCGCTGAACGCCGGCGAGCGGGTGGCCATGCTGGTCGGCGCCGGTGCGCTCGGCGCCACGGACGAGGTGCTGGCGGTGGCCGATGTGCTGCAGGCCGGTATCGCCAAGGCGCTGCTCGGCAAGGCCGCGGTGCCGGACGACCTGCCCTGGGTGACCGGCTCGATCGGCCTGCTCGGCACCGAGCCTTCCTGGAAGCTGATGCAGGAATGCGACACGCTGCTGATGGTGGGCAGCGGCTTCCCCTATTCCGAGTTCCTGCCGAAGGAGGGGGCGGCGCGCGGCGTGCAGATCGACCGCAACCCCTCGATGCTCAGCCTGCGCTACCCGATGGAGGTGAACCTCGCCGGTGACTCGGCCGCCACGCTGCGCGCCCTGCTGCCGCTGCTGAAGCGCAAGGAGCCCGGCAAGTGGCGGGACCGCATCGGCGGCTGGACGGAGGATTGGTGGGCGCTGCTGGAGAAGCGCGCCATGCAGGCGGCCGAGCCGATCAACCCGCAGCGCGTCTTCTGGGAGCTCTCCCGCCGCCTGCCGGAGCGCGCCATCATCGCCGCCGATTCCGGCTCCACCACCAACTGGTATGCGCGGGACGTGAAGCTGCGGCGCGGCATGATGGCCACGCTCTCCGGCGGGCTGGCCAGCATGGGCAGCGGCATGCCCTACGCCATCGCCGCCAAGTTCGCGCATCCGGAGCGGCCGGTGGTGGCCATCGTCGGCGACGGCGCCATGCAGATGAACGGCATGAACGAGCTGCTGACCGTGGCCCGCTACTGGAAGGAATGGTCCGACCCGCGGCTGGTGGTGATGGTGCTGAACAACCGCGACCTGAACCAGGTGACCTGGGAGCAGCGCGTGATGGGCGGCGACCCGAAGTTCCTCGGCTCGCAGAGCCTGCCGGAATTCTCCTACGCCGCCTTCGCGGAACTCGCCGGGTTGCGCGGCATCGCGGTGGACGACCCGGAGCGCGTCGGCCCCGCCTGGGACGAGGCGCTGGCCATGGACCGCCCCGTGGTGCTGGACTTCCGCACCGACCCGAACGTGCCGCCGCTGCCGCCGCACATCACGCTGAAGCAGGCGCAGGCCTTCATGCGCAGCATGTTCGGCGAGCCGGAGCTTGGCAGCGTGCTGGCCAACACCGCGCGGCAGGTGGCGAGCCGGGTGTTGCCGAAGCGCGACTGAACCGGCACGCGCGGCGGCTTTCGCGAGAGGTTTCCTTCTGTTGCAAGCCTTTGTCGTGGTAGGCTGAGACACCCGCTCAGCAACAGATGACTGAGGCCATGCCGCGCGCTTACGCCGATCGTTCTTCCGACCCGTCCTCCGGCAGCCCCGAGGGCCGCCTGGCCGCCGGCACGCGCCGCTTCGCCTCGCCCGCCGTGCAGGCGGCGCTGCGGCGGCGCGGCGCCGAGCTGCTGGGGCTGGTGCTGGCGCTGGGCGGCCTCGGGCTGCTGCTGGCGCTGATCAGCTACAACCCGGCCGATCCCTCGCTGAACACCTCCGCCACGCGGGCGCCGACCAACCTCGCCGGGCCGGGCGGCGCCATCGTCTCCGACCTGCTGCTGCAGGGCTTCGGCTGGGGCGGCTACCTGCCGGTGGGGGTGATGCTGGGCTGGTCCTGGCGGCTGGCCACGCATCGCGGCCTCGCGCCCTTCGTGGGGCGGGTGGCGGCGGTGCTGGCTGCGGCGCCGATGCTGGCCGCCGCCATCGCCCTGGCGCCGCTGCCGGAAGGCGCCCCGACTCTGGCCGGGCCGGGCGGCGCCGCGGGCGAGCTGCTGCTGGGCAAGATCCTCGGCCTCGCGGGCGGCCTGTTCGGCCCCTTCGGCTCGGTGATCGGGCAGGTGGGCACGGTGGCGCTGGCCGGCTCGCTCTCCTTCGCCGCGCTGGGCGTGCCGCTGCTGGCCTGGCGGCAGGCGGGCCGCGCCGCCGGCCATGCCGCGCGCAGCGGCGCCGGCATCACCGGGCGCGTGCTGCGCCGCACCGTGGCCGCGCCCGCCGCCCCGCCGCCGCACTACGCCGCCCCCTGGGAGGAGGTGGAGGATGAGGCCGAGCGCGGCCCCGGCCTCGGCACCCGCCTGGCGGCGCCGTTCCGCGCCATGGGCGGCATGCTGGCCCGCCGCCGGGCGGAGGCGCCCTCGCCGCAGCTGGCC
>NZ_JCACVY010000241.1:0-5331 GCF_058833935.1 Roseomonas sp. TS2
TGCCGAGCTGCGGCAGGAGCTGCTCGGGCGGGGTGGTGTCGCGCGGGTTCATGGCCTGCCGGGCCAGGCTTTCCAGCCGCCGCGCCCCGATGGCGCCGGCGGCGCCGGCCAGGCCGTGCGCGCCGCGCCGGTAGCCCTCCAGATCTCCCTGCTGCGCCGCCGTGACCATCTGCTCCGCCAGCCGGGCCAGGTCGGCCTCGAAGGTGCGGAGGATATTGACGAAAACCTCCGAGGGGAGGTCCTCGGCGAGCTGGCGGGCAATCTGGGGATCAAGAGCATTCACAACGCGGACCCTTGCAAACCTGCCATGGCCGGTCAACGCCGCCAGGTGTGAGACAGGGCAATGTGATGACAGGAGTTCAGCCCTGCGCCTCCTGCGTCCTGCGGGCACCGCGCAGGGCCAGCTGGGCGCCGAGGGCGCAGCCCGCCATGGTGGCGGCGGTGCCGATCCCTGAGCCCAGCTCCACCGCGCTGGCCAGCAGCGTCATGACCGCGCCGAAGCCCATCTGCAAGGCCCCCACCAGCCCGGAGGCGGTGCCGGCCAGCTGCGGCCGCACGCTGACCGCCGCCGCCACCGCGTTGGGCTGCGACACGCCGTTGCCCAGCGCCACGATGGCCATGGGCAGGAAGAAGATGACGATGGAGAGCGGCAGCAGCGCCTGCGCGGCGATGGCCAGCACCGCGCCCGCGCTGCTGACCACCAGCCCCAGCCGCAGCATGCGCGCGAGGCCGAGCCGCGCCGAGTAGCGGCCGGCGATGAAGGAGCCGCCGCCGAACGCCACCGAGATGACCATGAAGGCGATGGCATAGGCGCGCGGCGTGTAGCCCATCCCGTCCATCAGCACGCGCGGCGCGCCGGCCATGAAGGCGAAGAACACGCCGGTGGTGCAGGTGGTGATGGCGGCGTAGCAGCGGAAGCTGCGGATGCGCGCGAGCTGCCAGTAGGCGCGCAGCATGCCGGCGAGGCCGGGCAGCGGCTGCTTCTCGGCCAGCGTCTCCGGCAGGCGCAGCGCCAGCACGCCGAGCGCCAGGCCGAAGCCCACGCAGGCCAGCATGGTGGCGCGCCAGCCGAAGGCGGTGGTCAGCTCGGCGCCCAGCAGCGGCGCCAGCATCGGCGCCACCGTCATGCCCATCATGACGAAGCCGATCTTGCTGGCCGCCTGGTCGCGCGGGAAGACGTCGCGGATGATGGCGCGCGTCAGCACCATGCCGGCGCAGCCGCCCGCCGCCTGCGCCGCCCGCGCCACCACCACCCAGCCGATGGTGGGCGCCAGCAGCGCCGCCAGCGAGCCCAGCAGGTAGATGGCCAGCCCCGCCAGCAGCAGCGGCCGCCGCCCGTAGCGGTCCGAGAGCGGCCCGTAGATGAGCTGCCCGAGCGCGATGCCGACGAGATAGACCGTCAGCGTCATCTGCGCCGTGGCGTAGGGCACGGCGAAGATCCCGGCCAGCAGCGGCAGGGAGGGGATGAGGATCTGCATGCTGAAGGGGCCGAGGCCCATCAGCAGCGTCAGCAGCCAGGTCTTCGGCACGCGGCGCGGCGGGGGGTGGACGAACGCTTGGAGGTTTTCTTCCTGGACGACGTCGCGTGGGCTCATGCCGCCAGCCTATGGGCTGCGCCGCCGGCGGGCCACCCACGCCCGTTCACCTTTGGTGACGGAGCCATGCGCCCCGCGCAGCCCAGCCTTCCGTGAAGGCGGCGGGGGGATGTCTCCCCCCGGTTGCCGTCACCAGCGCAGGCTGCGCAGCGCCACCTTGGGCGAGACGCCTTCCCGCGCCGCCTCGGTGTCCAGCGCCTCCGGCGTCGGGTTCGGCCCGAAATGGTCGCCCGCCAGCCCGGTCAGCGCCCAGATGGCATCGACGCCGACGGCCTGGGCCCCGGCGAGGTCGGTGTGCGGCGTGTCGCCCACCGCGGCGATGCGGTGCGCCGGCAGGCCGAGGGTGGCGAGCACCGTCTCGTAGACCATCGGGTCCGGCTTGCCGATCTCGATGACCGGGCCGCCGAGCTCCATGTAGCGGTCGGCGAAGGCGCCGGCGCAGATCAGCCGCTGCCCGGCCACCATCACCGCGCGGTCGGGGTTGGTGCAGACCATCGGCAGGCCGGCGGCGGCGGCGGCCTCCAGCATCGGCAGGTAGGGCGCCACGCTCTCGCGGCCATGCTCGAAATCGGGCCCGGTGTTGAGCACGAAGTCGGCCGCCGCGGCGTCGCGCGTCACGCTGATGTCGAGGCTCTCGATCACCGAGAGGTCGCGCTCCGGCCCGATATGGAAGGCGCGGCGGCCGAGCGGCGCGAAGAAGGGGTGGGTGCGGTCGCGCAGCAGCGTCCAGGCCACCTCGCCCGAGGTGACGATGCCGTCGAACAGTTCGGCGCCGAGGCCCATGCCCGCCAGCGCCTCGCCCACCGTCCAGGAACGGCGCGGCGCGTTGGAGAGCAGCACGATGCGCTTGCGGCGCGCGCGCAGCTCGCGCAGCGCCTCGGGCACGCCGGGATAGGGCTTCTCGCCATCGTGCAGCACGCCCCAGATGTCGAGGATGAAGCCGTCATACGACTCCGCCAGGGGGGCGACGCTTTCCAGGATCTTCATGCGTTGTCGGCTCCCACCGCGTCATGGACATGGGCGAAGCCGTCGCGCTTCAGCAGCGCGGCCAGCTCCCGCTTGATCTGCGGCACCAGGACGGGGCCGGCATAGGCGAAGGCGGCGTAGAGCTGCACCAGCGCGGCGCCGGCGCGGATCTTGGCATAGGCCTGCGCGCCGCTGCTGACGCCGCCGCAGCCGATGAGGGTCAGGCGCCCCGCCGCCAGCCGGTGCACCCGCCGCAGCAGCGCGGTGGAGGGCTCGAACAGCGGCTGGCCGGAGAGGCCGCCCGTCTCGCCCTTGTGCGCGCCCTTCAGGCTGGCCGGCCGGGCGATGGTGGTGTTGCTGACGATCAGCCCCGCCACGCCGGCGCCCACGCAGGTCTCGACCAGCGCCGGCACGGCGTCATCCGCCAGGTCGGGGGCGATCTTGACCAGCACGGGGGGCTGGCGCGGCTGCGCCGCCCGCGCGGCGGCGACGGCGGCCAGGATGGCGGCCAGCTTCGCCTCGCCCTGCAGGTCGCGCAGGCCGGGGGTGTTGGGGGAGGAGACGTTGATGGTGACGTAGTCCGCCACCCCCGCCACGGCGCTGTAGAGGGCGGGGTAGTCCCGCTCCGGCTCCGCGCCCTCCTTGTTGATGCCGATATTGGCGCCGAGCACGGCGGGGAAGGGGCGCCGCAGCGCCGCCAGCCGGGCGGCGAAGGCGTCCACGCCCTCGTTGTTCATGCCCATGCGGTTGATGACCGCGGCATCCTCCGGCAGGCGGAACAGGCGCGGCTGCGGGTTGCCCGCCTGCGGCCGCGGCGTGGTGGTGCCGGGCTCGACGAAGCCGAAGCCCAGGCGCATCAGCGCCGCCACCGCCACCGCGTCCTTGTCGAAGCCCGCCGCCAGCCCGAGCGGGTTGCGGAAGTCGAGCCCGAGGGCATGGGTGGCGAGCACCGGGTCGTCCGGCGTGGCGTCGCGGCCGGCGAGGCCGAGGGCCAGCGCCTTCAGCGCCAGGCGGTGCGCGCGTTCGGGGTCCATGCCGCGCATCAGCGGCATCAGGGCGGAGGCGAGGGCAGGGGTCATGGCCCGCCGCTTGTGCCCCGCCCGGCCGGACAAGGGAAGGGCGGGAATTGACGCGGGCCCCCCGGCGGCCGAGAAGCCCCGCTTCCTGTCCGGACGACGAGGAGGCGTGAAGGGTGCGCGGTTCCGTGCTGATGCTGGCCGCGCTGGGCCTGTTCGCGATGCTGGATACCAACAGCAAGCTGCTCTCCCAGGGCTATCCGGTGGAGCAGGTGGTGCTGGTGCGCCACCTGGTGCTGCTGGCGCTGCTGCTGGGCCTGCGCGCGCTGCGGCCGGGGGTGGGCGGCGCGCTGGGCACGGCGCACCCGGCGCTGCACCTGCTGCGCGCCACCGGCATGCTGGGCTCGGCGCTGGGCTTCTTCCTGGCGCTGCGGCAGATCCCGCTGGCCGAGGGCTATCTCGTCTACTTCACCGCGC
Source organism: Roseomonas sp. TS2 (assembly GCF_058833935.1). NCBI lineage: Bacteria > Pseudomonadati > Pseudomonadota > Alphaproteobacteria > Acetobacterales > Roseomonadaceae > Roseomonas > Roseomonas sp. TS2. The sequence continues at coordinate 4,055 of NZ_JCACVY010000241.1, forward strand.
CCTTCATGACGCTGGGCCTGGCCCGGCTGGTGCTGGGCGAGCGGCTGCCGGGCTCGGTATGGCTGTGGTGCGGCGTGGGCTTCCTCGGCGTGCTGGTGGCCATGGCGCCGGGGCTGCGCGCGGGGGGCAGCCTGCTGGCCTATGGCTACGCCCTGCTCGGCACCTTCTGCTACGCGATGGTGATGACCATCAACCGCCGGCTGCGGCACGAGGCGGGGGTGGCGCGGCTGATCCTGTGGTCCTCGCTGCCGGGGGCGCTGGTGCTGGCGCCCTTCGCCGTGGCCGGCTGGGTGCCGCCGGCGGGGCCGGACTGGCTGTTCCTCGCGCTCAACGGCGTGCTGGCCGGCGGCGGCACCATCTGCCTGGCGCTGGCCTTCCGCAGGGCCAGCGCCGCGCAGCTGGCGCCGCTGGAATTCTCCGCCCTGCTCTGGGCGGTGCTGGCGGATCTGGCGATCTGGGGCGTGCTGCCGGCGCCGATGACGCTGGCCGGCGCCGCCATCGTGGTGCTGGGCTGCGTGATGAGCCAGCGGGCCCACCGCGCGCATGGCTGAGGCCCCTGTGGCCCGGCCCGGGCACCGGGTAAGGCGGTAAGGGAGTAAGGGAGTAAGGCGGCCTTGCCGGGCGGGGCGCGGGGCGGCGCCTCAGCGGCGCCGGGGGCCGGCCTCGTTCAGCGCCAGGTTCTGCCGCGCCAAATCCGCCGCCGCGCTGTCGGGGGCGAGGGCGATGGCGCGCTGCCAGTCGCCGCGGGCGCCGGCGGCATCGCCCTTGAGCTGGCGCAGGATGCCGCGCTCCAGCAGCGCCTCGGGGTTCTGCGGGACGAGCCGCAGCGCCGTCTCGATGTCCTGCATCGCCGCGTCCGTGCGGTCCAGGTGGCGCAGCGCGGCGGCGCGGAACACCCAGGCCTCGGCGCGGCCCCGGTCGAGCGAGACGGCGCGGTTGAGGTCCTCCAGCGCCTCGGCGTAGCGGCCCTGGGCGCCGGCGGCCAGGGCGCGGTCCACCAGCAGGGCGGGGTCGTCCGGCATCAGGGTCAGCGCCAGGGTGGCGGCGCCATAGGCGTGGCCGGGGTCGCCGGCCATCATCCAGGCCTGCGAGGCCTGGGCATAGACCGAGGCCCGTGCCGCGTTGCTGCCGGAGGCGCCGGCGGCCAGCCGCTCCAGCCGGCCGGCGGCGCGGTCCGGCTCGCCCAGCGCCAGCAGCGCCAGGGCCAGGCAGTGGCGGGCGCCGTCGCCGCCGCCCCGTTCCTCCCATTGCATGGCGCGCTGCGCGGCGCCCTCCGG
>NZ_JCACVY010000242.1:0-5317 GCF_058833935.1 Roseomonas sp. TS2
CGCGCGTCGCCGCCCAGTCCTGCGGGCGCTCGGCCACGCGGCGCAGCAGCGCCTCGCGCGCCGCCTCCGGCATCCGCGCCGGGTGACGGGCGGGGGCGCCGCCGTCGAAGGCGGGGCGCAGCAGCCACTGGCCGGGGTCGCGCAGCACCGTCGCCAGCGCCTCCGGCCCGGCCAGCCAGTGCGTCTCCGCCGAGGGCAGCAGCAGCGCCTCGCCCAGCAGGCGGCGGCAGAGCGCGGGCAGCAGCGCCGCCAGCGCCGGCGCCTCCACCATGCCGCAGCCGGGGGCGTTGACGATGCGCAGCGTGCCGTTGCGCGCCGCGTCCATCAGCCCTGGCACGCCGCCATGGCCGCCGAACTCCAGCGGGTCGAGGTGCCGCCCGTCCATCCGCCGCAGCAGCACATCGACCGGCTGCGGCCCCTTCAGCGTCTTGAGGAACAGGGCGCCGCCGCGCGCCGTCAGGTCGCCCGGCTCGACCAGGGCGCAGGACAACTCGCCGGCCAGCAGCACATGCTCGAACCAGAGCGGGTGGTGCACCCCCGGGGTCAGCAGGGCGATGGCGGCGTTGTCCGGGCCGCGCGGCGAGAGGCGCTGGAGCGAATCCTGCCAGCGGTCGAAGAAGGGGCGCAGCGGGCGCACCTGCTGGCCGCGGAACAGGTTGGGCACCACGCGGGCCAGCATCCGCCGGTTCTCCTGCGCGTGGCCGATGCCGGCGGCACGGCTGGTGCGGTCGGCCAGCACGCGCCAGGCGCCGTCCGGGCCGCGCAGCAGGTCGGCGGCGTAGGTGGTCAGCAGCGGGCCGGCGGGGGCGCGCCCCTCGGCGCGGCAGGGGCGCAGGAAGGCGGGGTTGGCGAAGACCAGGGCCGGTGGCACCAGCCCCTCGGCCAGCAGGGTCTGCGGGCCGTAGAAATCGGCCAGCAGCCGCTCCAGCAGGCGCGCCCGCTGCGACAGCCCCTCGGACAGCGCGGCGAACTCGCGCGCCGGCAGCGGCAGCGGCACCGGGTCGCAGCGCCAGGCGCGGCTGGCCTGGGCGGCGCCGGGCAGCAGGGAGGTGATGCCCTCATCCTCAAAGGCGCGGTCCAGCCGGCGTGCCGCCTCGCCGATGCCGTTCCCGGCATAGTCCTGCGGCAGGTCGGAGAAGGCGGCCAGCAGGCGCCGCCAATGGGGCCGCACCTGGCCGCGGCCATCGACCATCTCATCGGGCACAGCGGGGGGCACGGCGGGAGGCGGGGCGGGAAGGTTCACCCCGCCCCCGGTATCATGCGAGGCGGCGCAGGTCGAGCGTGCGGCGCAGCTCCGGCGAGTCCACCGGCGCCGGCGGCGTGCCCGCGCCCACGCTGTGGCCGAAGGGGAAGAAGCGGGCCCGGCGGCGCGCCTCCGCCTCGTTGGCGTTGACCGGGAAGCGCTCGTAGTTACGCCCGCCCGGATGCACCACGTGGTGGGTGAAGCCGCCGAGGGAGCGGCCGGTCCAGCTGTCCCACAGGTCGAAGGTGAGCGGCGCCTGGGCGCGGATGGTCGGGTGCAGGGCGGAAGGCGGCGACCACGCCTTGAAGCGCACGCCGGCCACGAACTCGCCGGCGCGGCCGGTGGAGGCCATCGGCAGGGCGTGGCCGTTCACCGCCAGGGTGAAGCGCTCGGGCGCGAAGCCGCTGGCGCGCAGCTGCAGCCGCTCGGTGCTGCTGTCCACGAAGCGGGCGGTGCCGCCGCCGAAATTCTCCTCGCCCAGCACGTGCCAGGGCTCCAGCGCGTGGCGCAGCTCGAGGCCCACCCCGTGCAGCGAGACCTCGCCCACCAGCGGGAAGCGGAAGGCGAAATGCGGGTCGAACCACGCCGTCTCCAGCGGCGCGCCGAGGCTCCTCAGCTCCTCGATGGCATCGGCGAAATCCTGCGCCGCGTAATGGGGCAGCATGAAGTCGTCGTGCAGCCGGCTGCCCCAGCGCACCAGGCGCCGCTCATAGGGCGTGCGCCAGAAGGCGGCCACGGCGGCGCGCATCAGCAGCATCTGCGCCGCCGACATGCGCGGGTTGGGCGGCATCTCGAAGGCGCGGAACTCCACCAGGCCGCGCCGGCCGCCGGCATGGTCGGGCGAGTAGAGCTTGTCGATGCAGAATTCGGTGCGGTGGGTGTTGCCCGTCATGTCCGCCAGGATGTTGCGGAACAGCCGGTCGGTCAGCCAGGGCGGCGCGGGCTGGAAGGGCTTCACCTGCTGGAAGGCGATCTCCAGCTCGTTCAGCGAATCCTGCCGCGCCTCGTCGATGCGCGGGTGCTGGCTGGTGGGCCCGATGAACAGGCCGGAGAACAGGAAGGAAAGGCTCGGGTGGTTGTGCCAGAAGCCGAGCAGCGACTTCAGCAGGTCTGGCCGGCGCAGGAAGGGGCTCTCCTCCACCGAGGCGCCGCCCATCACCACGTGGTTGCCACCCCCCGTGCCGACATGCCGGCCGTCCAGCATGAACTTCTCGGCCGCCAGCCCTTCCTCGCGCGCCAGGGCGTAGAGCTGTTCGGTGCGCGCCACATGCTCGGCCCAGGAATGGGCGGGGTGGATGTTCACCTCGATCACGCCCGGGTCGGGGGTGATGGAGAAGCTCAGCAGGCGCGGGTCGGAAGGCGGGCCGTAGCCTTCCAGCACCACCTTGCGCCCCTGCGCGGCGGCGGTGTCCTCGATGGCGGCGGTCAGCGCCAGCCAGTCCTCCGCCATGTGCAGCGGCGGGTAGAAGACATGGATCTTGCCCTCCCGCGCCTCGACGGTGAGGGCGGTGCGCACCAGCCCCGGCTCCTCCCGCCCGACCACGGGTGCTTCCCGGCGCGGCGGCGGTGCCTGCCGCAGCGCGGCGGCGCCGGGCAGCGGGCCACCCGCCGTGCCAGCGGAGGGCAGGCCCTGGCCGGGGAGGGGCTGGTGGCGCAGCGGGAAGCCGGGCGCGCCCTCGCGCGGCGCCGGCGCGCCGGGCAGGGAGCGCTGGTCGTGCAGCGCCTGGGCGGAAGGGAAGGGGCCGGGCGGCGCGAAGGGGTCGCGCTCGAACTCCGCGGGGATGCTGGCGGGGTCGGCCCAGGGCAGGCTTTCCAGCGGCAGGCGGAAGCCGATCGGCGAGTCGCCGGGCAGCAGGAAGATCGGGTCGTCGTGCCGGAACAGCCACAGCCCGCTCTCCCAGCCCCCGTTCTCCCCGGAGCCGTCGGCGCGGCGGCGCAGCGGCAGCACGGAGCCGACCTCGGCCGAAAGCCCCTGGCCGAACACCTTGGCCAGCCGCGCCCGCTCCAGCGGGTCGCGCAGCTTCGAATCCTCGGCGACGACGTTGGCCGGCAGGCGCTTCTCCCGCCACAGATAGTGGTGGATGTCCTCATGGGCCGGCTGCACATAGCTCTCGGCCAGGCCGAGACGGGCGGCCAGGGCGCGCGCGAAGGCCCGCGCGTCCTGCGCCGTGGCGTCATCCCTGTCGTCGTCGCCAGCGAGGCGGGCGGGGTCCTGCCAGACCGGCTCGCCATCGGCCCGCCAGTAGGCGTTCAGCGCCCAGCGCGGCAGCTGCTCGCCCGGGTAGTGCTTGCCCATGGCGTGCTGCACGGCGGCGCCCGGCGCCCAGAGCGGCAGCAGCCGGTTGAGCAGCCGGTTGGCGTAGCGGCGCTTGCTGGGGCCGAGGGCGGCGGTGTTCCATTCCGGCGCCTCCTGGTCGGTGGCGCAGACGAAGGTGGGCTCGCCACCCATGGTCAGCCGCACGCCACCCCCGGCGAGCTGCGCGTCCACCGTCTCGCCCGCCGCCTGGATGGCGGCCCAGGCCGCTTCCGCGTAGGGGCTGGTGACGCGCGGCGTCTCGCGGATGCGGCGCACGCCCATGCCGAAGTCGAAGCTCACCTCGGCCTTGCTCATCAGGCCGGAGATGGGGGCGGCGGATTGCGGCTCCGGCGTCGCCGCCAGCGGGATGTGGCCCTCGCCGGCCAGCAGGCCGGAGGTGGCATCCAGCCCCACCCAGCCGGCGCCGGGCAAATAGACCTCGGCCCAGGCGTGCAGGTCGGTGAAATCCTCGGTCGGGCCCTCGGGGCCTTCCAGCGGCTTCTGGTCGGCCACCAGCTGGATCAGGTAGCCGGAGACGAAGCGCGCCGCGTAGCCCAGGTTGCGCAGCAGCTGCACCAGCAGCCAGGCGCTGTCGCGGCAGGAGCCGCGGCCCTCGGCCAGCGTCCGCTCCGGCGCCCAGACGCCCGGCTCCAGGCGCACGATGTAGGAGACGCGCTGGTTGACCAGCCCGTTCAGCCGCATCAGCATGCCGACGGTGCTCTGCCGCTCGCGCGGCACCTCGGCCAGCAGCCCCTGCAGCATCGGGCCGGGTGCCTCGGCGCGGCGGAAGGGGGCCAGCTCCTGCTCCAGCACCGGGTCGTAGGCGAAGGGCCATTGCTCCGCCTCCGGCTCCAGGAAGAAGTCGAACGGGTTGATGGTGGCCATGTCGGCCACCAGGTCCACCGTCACCTCGAAATGCCGCACCGGCTCGGGAAAGACGACGCGGGCGAGGAAATTGCCCTGCGGGTCCTGCTGCCAGTTCAGGAAGTGCGGACTGGGCTCGATCTTCAGCGCGTAGGAGAGGATCGGGGTCCGGGCATGCGGCGCCGGCCGCAGCCGGATCGTCTGTGGCCCCAGGCTGACGGGGCGATCATAGGCGTAGCGGGTGCGGTGCGTCAGCGCGACGTGAATCGACATGCAGGATCCCGGCGATCGTTCCTGCGGCGCAGCATAGACCGCGCCTCCGGGCCGGAGGAAATAAACCAGTCGGAATTAAACCGGTTGGGGGGCGGCTCAGCCGTCGCCGCCGGCGCGCCGGCCGATCTCGGCCGCGGCGGCGTTGGCGGCCGCTTCGGTCTCGCGCAGGGCGGGCAGGGTGGACAGGCGCTCCAGCGTCCCGAGTCCCGGCAGGCCGAAGCCCGGCCGCTCCAGCGCCGGCGCGGCCAGGGGAGCGCGGCCGCTCTCCAGCATCTCCGCCGCCTGCGTCAGCGCCGCCACCACCACCGCGGGGGAGGCGCCACCGCCGATGCCGAGCCGCGCCCGCACCGCCGCGCGCGCCTGGCCGAGCAGCGCGGCCACGTCCGGCGGCGTCTCGGGCGACCAGTAGGGGTCGCGCGCCAGCCCGTCGGTCAGGATCTCGAGATCGGCCACCGCCAGGGCGGCGCGGCCGGGCTGCCCCCGCCAGCGCGACAGGTCGCCGAATTCCCAGGGCGCGCGCAGTGCCGCGGCGTGGATGCGGTCGCCGAAGCCGACGGCGTAGCCGCCGATGCGGCGGTCGGCATCCTCGCCGCCGGCGCAGGCGGCCAGCAGGGGAAGGGCCAGCAGGGGAAGGACAAGCA
>NZ_JCACVY010000243.1:0-5307 GCF_058833935.1 Roseomonas sp. TS2
CAGGCCCAGATCGAACCGCTCCACCAGCGGGTGCCCCTCCGTTCCGGCCGGTTCCGGCGTCCGCTGCGCCCGCGCGGCGCGTGCCGGCAGCAGGGTGGGGAGGGCGAGGGCGGCGCCCAGCAGCGCCCGGCGCGCGGGGTTCATGTGCCTTCCCCCAGCGCGTGCTGCACAAGGCTGACCCAGTAGGCGGCGCCGACCGGCAGCAGCGCGTCGTTGAAGTCGTAGCGGGGCGTGTGGACGTGGTGGAAGCTGCCATCCGCCGCCACGCCATTGCCCACCAGGATGAAGGCACCGGGGCGGGCCTGGAGCATGTAGGCGAAATCCTCGCCCGCCGTGATCGGCGGATAGTCGGTGTCCACCTGCACCGCGCCCGCCAGCGCGGCGGCGGCGCGGGCGGCCAGCGCCACCTCCGCCGCCGTGTTCACCAGCGCCGGGTAGTCGTGCCGGTAATCCACCTCGGCCGCGCAGCCATGCGCGGCGGCCAGCGCCTCCGCCAGCTCGCGCAGGCGGCGGCCCATGGTCTCGCGGATCTCGGGGCGGAAGGAGCGGCCGGTGCCGGAGACGCGCGCCTCGGCGGGGATGACGTTCGGCGCCCGCGCGTCGCCGGCGGCGATGTGGCCGACGCTCAGCACCCCCGTCTCCCGCGCCGGCAGGTTGCGGCCGATGACGCCCTGCAACGCGCCGATGAAGGCGGCCAGCGGCTGGGTCGGGTCGGTCGCGCGGTGCGGCACGGCGCCATGCCCGCCGCTGCCACGGAAGACGACCGACCAGGTATCGACATTGGCCAGCATCGGCCCGGCGCGCAGGCCGAAGCGGCCCAGCGCCAGCCCCGGCTCGTTGTGCAGGCCGAACACGGCATCGGCGGGGAAGCGCTCGAACAGCCCTTCCTCCACCATGCGCCGCCCGCCGCCGAGGCCCTCCTCGGCGGGCTGGAAGATGAAGTGGACGGTGCCGGCGAAATCCGGGTTCCGCGCCAGCTCCTCCGCCGCGCCGAGCAGCATGGTGGTGTGCCCGTCATGCCCGCAGGCATGCATCACCCCGGGCGTGGCCGAGGCGTAGGGCAGGCCGGTGGCTTCCTGGATCGGCAGGGCGTCCATGTCGGCGCGCAGCGCGATGCCGCGCGGCCCCGGCCGGCGCCCGCGCAGCGTGCCGACGACCCCGGTGCCCGCCAGCCCCTCCTCCACCGCGATGCCGCAGGCGCGCAGCCGGGCGGCGACGCGCGCCGCCGTGCGCCGTTCCTCGAAGCCCATCTCGGGGTGGCGGTGCAGGTCGTGGCGGAAGGCGGCGAGATCCTGCTGCCGGGCCGCGAGACGTTCGCTCAGGTGCTGCAAGGTGTGTGGCTCCGCTGGGCTGGGGGAGAGGACCGGTGGATGGCGCGTCAGCGCGGGCCGGGCGCGGCCATGGTTGCGGCCGGCCGCCCCCACATGGAGAGCGAGACGGCCAGCAGCATCAGCGCCACCAGCAGGTAGGGCAGGCTGTGGCCGAGCATGTAGAGCAGGCTTCCGGCCACCGGCCCCAGCACCATGCCGAGGCCCTGCGCCGCGCCGGCCGCGCCGGCCGCGCCGCCCTGCTCCTGCGGCCCCACGGCGTTGGCGACCATCGCCGAGAAGGCAGGGAACACCCAGCCCATGCCGGCCGCCGCCACGAAGTAGCAGGCCCCCAGCATCCAGCCCTGGGTGGCGAGCGCGACGCTGCCGAAGCCGGCCGCCGCGACCAGCGTGCCGAGGCCGATCATCCGCGCCGGGGCGATGCGGAGCCGCGTGGCCAGGGCCTGCGACAGCACCAGGGCGAGGCCCACCAGCATCAGCGCCGTGCCCGCCGCCTCCGCCGCCGCGTCGGGCGCCAGGCCGAGGCGGTCCAGCGCGTAGAAGCCGATGGTGACCTGCGCGATGGCCACGCTGAACATGGCGGTGAAGCCGGTGATGAGCGGGTGGCGCAGCCGCGCGTCCCACAGCGGCAGCGCCTTGCGCGGCGGGCGTGGCTGCGCGGGCTGCGCCGGCACCAGCCGCCACAGCACCAGCAGCGCCAGGGGCGGCAGGGCCGCCGTGAAGAGCAGCGGCACGCTCAGCCCGTACTGGACCAGCAGCGCCGCCAGCGCCGGCCCGACCACCAGCCCCGCGCCGCTGCCGGTGCCGAGCAGGGCCATCGCCGCCGCCCGGCGCTCGGGCGGCACCCGGTCGGCGATCAGCGCGCCGCTGGCGGCGGGAATGGCCGCGTAGGTGCCGCCGACCAGGGCGCGGCCCAGGGCCAGCCCGAGGAAGGCCAGGCCCGCCGGCAGCTCCCAGCGCAGCGTCGCGTCGATCATCAGGCACAGCGCCCAGTAGGAGAGGGTGAAGCCCAGGGCGCCGGCCAGCAGCACCGGCCGGCGGCCGTGCCGGTCGCTGGCCAGGCCCCAGGGGCGCGCGCCCAGCATCCACATGACGCCCGATGCGGAGACGGCCATGCCGGCCTGCCACGGCGCCAGCCCCGCCACCCGCGCGATGGGGCCAATGAGGGCGACGAAGGCCATCATCGCCATGCTGCCGGAGAAGGTGGTGGCCATCAGCGCCAGCAGGACCCTGTCCTTCTGCGGGAGCGGTGCACCGGCGGCGGCGCCATCGTCATGGGTCATGGTCGGTCCTTGGCGCGGTGCCGGGGCGGGGCCTGGGGAAGGCGGGCTGGCGTGGGCCTGCCGTGCCCCGCGCAGGCCGCCAATGGCCGCAGACGTGATAATGCGACCAATTCGCGATTGGCAAGGGCTGCCCCGCCTGCCCGCCGCGGCTCAGGGGTGCCCCGCCCTGGCGGCCCTCTCCGGCGCAGGCTCGGGTGCGCTGCCGCCGAACAGGCCGATATGCGCGTCGCCCCATCGCTTCAGGGCGCCGAGGACCGGCTCCAGCGTGCGGCCGAGCGGCGAGAGGTTGTATTCCACCCTGGGTGGCACCTGGGCATAGACGGTGCGGGTGACCAGCCCGTCCTGCTCCAGCTCGCGCAGCTGGTTGGTCAGCGTGCGCTGCGTGACGCCGGGCAGCCGCCGGCGCATCTCGTTGAAGCGCATCGTGCCTTCGAGCAGGTGGAACAGGATGACGCATTTCCACTTGCCGTCGATCAGGCTGACGGCCGCCTCCACCGGGCAGCCGGGGTTGCAGTCCAGCCGGGAATGGCGGGGCTTGGCCATGGGCGGTATCCATCTCGACACTAGGGGCGGTGCTTGTGCGTATCGACGCGAGGCGCCGGAACCTTACCTTCCGGCCGGAAGCATTGCGAGGAGCAGCCCCATGAAGGCCATCGCCTACCAGACCGCCGGCGCCATCGACCGCCCTGAGTCGTTGCAGGATATCGAGCTGCCGCGCCCCGAGCCGACGGGGCGGGACCTGCTGGTGCAGGTGCGGGCCGTGTCGGTGAACCCGGTGGACACCAAGGTCCGCCGCAGCGCCTCCGCCGAGGCCGGCCAGTGGAAGGTGCTGGGCTGGGACGCCGCCGGCACGGTGGTCGCCGCGGGTCCGGAGGCCAGCCTGTTCCGGCCCGGGGACGCCGTGGCCTATGCCGGCTCGATCATCCGCCCCGGCACCAACAGCGAGTTCCACCTGGTGGATGAGCGGATCGTCGGCCGCAAGCCCGCCAGCCTGTCCGACGCCGAGGCGGCGGCCCTGCCGCTGACCGCCCTCACCGCCTGGGAGGCGCTGTTCCACCGGCTGGAGGTGGCGCGCCCGGTGCCCGGCGCCGGCCGCGCCATCCTGATCATCGGCGGGGCGGGCGGCGTCGGCTCCATCGCCGTGCAGCTGGCCCGCCGGCTGACGGACCTCACCGTCATCGCCACGGCCTCCCGCCCCGAGACCCAGGCCTGGGTGCGGGAGATGGGCGCGCACCATGTGCTGGACCACCGCCAGCCCCTGGCGGCGCAGGTGGCGGCGCTCGGCATCGGCGCGCCCGCCTTCGTCTTCTCGACCACGGAAACGCACCAGCACCTGGCCGAGATCGCCGAGCTGATCGCGCCGCAGGGCCGCTTCGCCCTGATCGACGACCCGGAGACGCTGGACGTGAACCGCTTCAAGCGGAAATCCGTCTCCATCCATTGGGAGCTGATGTTCACCCGCTCCCTGTTCCAGACGGCCGACATGGACGAGCAGGGCAAGCTGCTCAACGAGGTGGCGCGGCTGGTGGACGAGGGCACGCTGCGCACCACCCTGGCCGAGCATATGGGCCCCATCAACGCCGCCAACCTGAGGCGCGCGCACGCGCTGATCGAGACCGGCAAGGCGCGCGGCAAGATCGTGCTGGAGGGCTTCGGCGGCTGAGGGCGCCGCGCCGGTGCCGGGCCGCCTCCCACGGAAGGCGGCCCGGCGATGCGGGCGATGAGCCGGCAAGGGGGGCCGGCAAGGGGGGAGCGCCCGTGGCCGGCGGCCCAGGGAAGCGCCGGAATGGACAAGAATTTTCCCCCCGCAAGGCCGATAGATGGCGCGCATGACGGCCACGCCACGGGACGCACCATCGCCGCAGCCTGCGGACGATCACGGTGGCCAGCCGGGCACGACGATCCGATCCACGCAGGAGCCAGAACGATGACCACCTTCACCACCGCGGATGGCACCGAGATCTTCTACAAGGACTGGGGGAGCGGGCAGCCGGTGGTCTTCCACCATGGCTGGCCACTGAGCAGCGACGACTGGGACGCGCAGATGCTGTTCTTCCTGGCGCAGGGCTACCGCGTCGTCGCGCATGACCGCCGGGGCCATGGCCGCTCCACCCAGACCGACAGCGGCAACGAGATGGACACCTACGCGGCCGATGTCGCCGCGCTGGCGGCGCATCTGGACCTGCGCGACGCCATCCATGTCGGGCATTCCACCGGCGGCGGCGAGGTGGCGCGCTACGTGGCGCGGCATGGCGGCGGCGGGCGCGTGGCCAAGGCGGTGCTGATCGGCGCCGTGCCGCCGGTGATGGTCAGGAGCGAGAAGAACCCGGGCGGCCTGCCGCTCGAGGTGTTCGACGGCTTCCGCGCCGCCCTCGTCGCGAACCGGGCGCAGTTCTTCCGCGACATCCCGGCGGGCCCCTTCTACGGTTTCAACCGCCCCGACGCGAAGGTCTCGCCGGGCGTGGTCGACAATTGGTGGCGCCAGGGCATGATGGGCGGCGCCAAGGCGCATTACGACTGCATCAAGGCCTTCTCGGAAACCGACTTCACCGAGGACCTCCAGGCGATCGACGTGCCCGTGCTGGTCATGCATGGCGAGGACGACCAGATCGTGCCGATCGCGGATTCCGCCCTGCTTGCCATCCGGCTGCTGAAGCACGGCGCGCTCAAGACCTATCCCGGCCTGTCGCACGGCA
>NZ_JCACVY010000244.1:0-5255 GCF_058833935.1 Roseomonas sp. TS2
CGGATGGCGCAGACGCGCGCGGCCTTGGGCCGGCGCGCCAGCAGCGCGCCGAGCCGGGCTTCGTCACCCACCAGCAGGAAGCGCGCCTTCGGGTGCCGCTCCGCCGCGAGTTCCAGACCGTCCAGCACCGATTCCGGTGCATGGTCGCCGCCCATGGCATCGATGGCCAGGGCGAAGCCCCCCGCAGGCGGTTGCTGCGGGGCGCTGCCCTGCGGCAGTGTCACCTGCGACAAGGTGTCAAATCCCCTCGGCGGGCCGGAACAATCAGGTGCGGACCGCCGCCTTCAGGGCCTTGCCGGCGGCAACGACCTCGCGGCCGTCATAATGGCCGCAGGAGGCGCAGATATGGTGCGGGCGCTTCAGCTCGCCGCAGTTGGGGCACTCGTGGTGTGCCTGGGTGGACAGGGCCTCGTGGCTGCGGCGCATCCCGCGGCGGGAGGGCGAAACCTTCTTTTTCGGAACGGCCATGGCGCCGGGCCTCTCTTCTTAACGTGCTGTCGTAGTCAGCGGTAAATCAGGAAGGCCGCGCCATTACCACCCCACCCCCCCGGGTGCAAGCGCCATGCGCCGGCCGCCACGCGGCGAGGGCCGCCGGAGAGCCGGCCGCAGGGCCGGCCGGGAGCGCTGATTCTCAGTCCAGCCGGACGGCGTAGCGGTGCCGCTCGGTGTCGATCATGGAGAGCCGCACTTCCACCGGCCGGTCCGCCACATCATAGGCGATACGCTGCACCATCAGCAGCGGCGTGCCCTCCGGCTTGCCCAGGGCGGCGGCCGTCTCGGCATCGGCGCCGGCGGCCGACAGCTCCTCCTCGGCGCGCTCCACCGTCACGCCATGGGTGCGCTGGAAATAAACGTAGAGCTCGGAGGGCTGCTCGCCCGGCGGCAGCGCGAATCCGGAGAAGACGGCGCCGGAGAGGGTGCAGCGCTCGAAGATTCGCGGGCTGCCGTCCAGCATGCGAATCCGCCGCAGGTGGTAGACCGGGGCACCCGTCTCCAGCCCCAGCGCCGCCGCCTCCCATGGCGCCGCCTGCCCCTGGGCGCAGGAGATGATCATGATGCGCGACACCACGGCGCGGCCGCTGAGGTCGCGCACGCGGAAGAAGTGGAAGCGGGCCGTGTCGCTGGTGTGCTTCGCCACCGTCGTGCCGCGGCCCTGCCGGCGGTCGATCAGGTGGCGGCGCTCGAGCGCGGCCAGCGCCTTGCGGACCGTGCCCTGCGAGACGCCCAGCTCGCTCGCCAGCTCCGGCTCGGCCGGCAGGAGGTGGCCCGGAGGCCAGGTGCCGCCGACGATCCGACCGAGCAGGATCTCCTCCACCTGGCGATAGAGCGGGCGGGCATCCAGGCGGGATCGGGAGGAAGTGGCCGTCATCGGGCAGCGGTCATCGGCATGGAGAGCAGCATGGTCCTTCGGCCGTCACAGGATCTGGAAATGCTCTGTTCACGATCTGCGTAGCCGGATCAAGGCGTTCCAGAAGATAGACTTGTGTCTTATACAAGACCTGTTAAGATGAGGTCTCTCGGGATTGCTCTGCAGGCCGAGTTTGGGGAGGAACAGTCCCGCTAAAGGGACGGAGAAAGAGCGTATGACGGCGCCCAGGCCATGTCCGGGCGCCGTCCGCTTTTTCAGGCCCTCCACGCCCCTTCCCTCCCGTCCCGCCTTCCTGTCTAAACGCCTGCGCCGGAAGAAGGTGGCAGCGATGCGCGACGGAGAGCCGAGTTCCTATCCCAGCCTTGGCAAGGCCGCCCGCCTCTGGTGGCGAATCGGATGTCTCTCCTTCGGCGGCCCGGCGGCGCAGATCGCGCTGATGCACCGCGAGGTGGTGGAGGAGCAACGCTGGGTGGGCGAGGCCCGTTTCCTGCACGCCCTCAATTTCTGCATGCTGCTGCCGGGGCCGGAGGCGCAGCAGCTCGCAACCTATCTTGGCTGGCTGATGCACGGCGTCCGCGGCGGCCTGCTGGCCGGGTTGCTGTTCATCCTGCCCGGCGCGGCGGTGATGCTCGCGCTGTCCTTTCTCTATGTCACGCTCGGCCGGGTGCCGGCGGTCGAGGCGCTGTTCTTCGGCCTGCAATGCGCGGTGCTGGCGCTTGTGGTGGAGGCGTTGCTGAAGGTGGCGCGGCGCGCGCTGCACGGCACGCTCGCCCTCCTGCTGGCGCTCGGCGCGTTCCTGGCGCTGTTCGCCTTCAACCTGCCCTTCCCGCTGGTGGTGGGCACGGCCATGCTGCTCGGCGCCGCCTTTCCCGCCACCTTCGCGCCCGCCGCCGGCGCCGTGTCGGCATCCGGCCCCCCGGCCATGATCGACCGCCTGCTGGCCGAGGAGCCGGGCCGGCCGCAGCGCATGGCGCGCAGCGCCCGCCGCACCGGCCTAGCCGTGCTGGCGCTCTGGGCGTGGTCCGTGGCGCTGCTGATGGGCACCGGGCTGTTCGGCGATGTCGCCTGGTTCTTCGCCCGCATGGCCGTGGTCACCTTCGGCGGCGCCTACGCGGTGCTGGCCTATGTGGCGCAGGAGGCGGTGGAGCATTACGGCTGGCTCTCGGCCGAGGCGATGCTGGCCGGCCTCGGCCTGGCCGAGACGACGCCGGGGCCGTTGATCCTGGTGCTGCAGTTCGTGGGCTTCCTGGCTGGCTGGCAGCAGGGGCCGGTCAGCGCCGTGGCCGCCGCGCTGCTGACCCTCTGGGTCACCTTCGCGCCCTGCTTCGCCTGGATCTTCCTCGGCGCCCCCTTCATCGAGCGGCTGCACGCCATGCCCCGGCTGCGCGGCGCCCTGGCCGCGGTGACGGCGGCGGTGGTCGGCGTCATCGCCAACCTGGCGGCCTGGTTCGCGCTGCGCCTGATCTTCACGGAGCGCACCCCCTGGCAGGCCGGCCCTCTGCGGCTGGAACTGCCGGTGCCGGCCAGCCTGGACCTGGCGGCACTGGGGCTGGCGGTGCTGGCGGGAATCGCCCTGCTCGGGCTGCGCATGGGCGTGGCCAAGGTGCTGGCGCTGGCGGCGCTGGCCGGGCTGGCGCTGCGACTGGCGGGGGGCTGAGCAGGGTTGCGCCGCCCCTGGAACGGCGTTAAGGCGGAGCCGATTTGCTGCGCCGCACAAGGCGCCTCCTCCCGGAGAGACGACAAGTCCGATGTAGGCCGACGCCAGCCCTGATTGATCCGCCGCGTTATGCCGCGCCAGACTGGCGCGTCCTACGCCGTGCGTGGCTGGCGCTCCTTTCGTCCCCGCTTCCCGGAAGTTCCCCTTCATGCTCAATCCCGCGCGGCTGCGCGCCGAATGGTTCGGCAATGTCCGTGCCGACCTGCTCTCCGGCCTCGTCGTCGCCCTCGCGCTGATCCCGGAGGCCATCGCCTTCTCGATCATCGCCGGCGTCGATCCCAAGGTCGGGCTCTACGCCTCCTTCTCCATCGCCGTCATCACCGCCATCGCGGGCGGGCGCCCGGCCATGATCTCGGCCGCCACCGGCGCCATGGCCGTGGTGATGGTCAGCCTGGTGAAGGACCACGGGCTGCAATACCTCTTCGCCGCCACCATCCTCACCGGCATCCTCCAGGTGCTGGCCGGCGTGGCGCGGCTCGGGCGCGTCATGCGCTTCGTCTCCCGCTCGGTGCTGACGGGCTTCGTCAACGCGCTGGCCATCCTCATCTTCATGGCCCAGTTGCCGGAGCTGATCGGCGTGCCGGCGCTCACCTACCCGATGGTGGCGGCCGGCCTCGCCATCATCTACCTGCTGCCGCGCCTGACCACGGCGGTGCCCTCGCCGCTGGTGTGCATCATCGTGCTGACGGCGCTGGCCTGGGCGCTGGGGCTCGACCTCCGCACCGTGGGCGACATGGGCGCCCTGCCGGACGCGCTGCCGCACTTCTTCCTGCCCGACGTGCCCTTCACCTTCGAGACGCTGCGCATCATCCTGCCCTACTCCGCCACGCTGGCGGCGGTGGGCCTGCTGGAATCGCTGATGACGGCGGCCGTGGTCGACGAGATGACCGACACCGGCAGCCAGCGGAACCGCGAATGCGTGGGCCAGGGCGTCGCCAACTTCGCCACCGGCTTCCTGGGCGGCATGGCGGGCTGCGCCATGATCGGGCAATCGGTCATCAACGTCCGCTCGGGCGGGCGCACGCGGCTCTCCACCCTGGTGGCGGGCGTGGTGCTGCTGTTCCTGATCCTGGCGCTGGGCGACCTCGTCCGCCGCATCCCCATGGCGGCGCTGGTGGCGGTGATGATCATGGTCTCGATCAGCACCTTCAACTGGGCCTCGCTGCGCACCCTGCTGACGCATCCGCGCAGCTCCTCGGTGGTGATGCTGGCCACCGTCGCCGTGGTGCTCGCCACGCACGACCTCGCCAAGGGCGTGCTGGCGGGCGTGCTGCTCAGCGGCATCTTCTTCGCCGGCAAGGTGCGGAGGATGTTCAGCATCTCCTCCACCCTCTCGGCAGACGGGCGCGAGCGGCGCTACACCGTGCTCGGGCAGGTGTTCTTCGCCTCGGCCGAGGATTTCATCGCCGCCTTCGACCTGAAGGAGGATCTCGCCCGCGTCGTCATCGACGTGCGGCAGGCGCATCTGTGGGACATCAGCGGCATCGGCGCGCTGGACCGCGTGGTGCTGGGCTTCCGCAACCGCGGCGTCGAGGTGGCGGTGGAAGGGATGAACGAGGCCAGCGCGGCCATGGTCGAGCGGCTCGGCGTCCATGACAAGCCGGGGGCGACGCTGGCCGCCGGGCACTGAAGCGCCAGGGGGCGCCGCCCCCTGGACCCCCGCCGGGGGGATAGTATCCCCCCGGACCCCGCCATCAGGGGGTCAGGACCACGCGGCCCACGGCCTGGCGGTCGCGGACCATCGCCATCGCCTCGCGGAACCGCTCCAGGGGCAGCGCGGCATGCACCTCCGGGCGGAGTTGGCCGGTCGCCCACCACGTCATCAGCTGCTCCCACAGCGCGCGCACGCGTGGCGCGTGGGCGCGGCGGTTGTCGCCGGGCGACCAGCCGAGATAGGTGCCCCAGTTCAGCCCGGCCACGCCGATGTTCTTCAGCAGCAGCAGGTTCACGCCCAGCTGCGGGATGGCGCCGCCGGCATAGCCCAGCGTCAGCAGCGTGCCGCCATCGGTCAGGCAGCGCAGCCCCTCGTCGAAGGCCTCGCCGCCCAGCGTGTCCAGCACCAGCGCGACGCCCTCCCCGCCCGTGGCAGCCCGCGTGGCCTCGCGGAAGGGCGCGGCGCTGTCCAGCACCACATCGGCGCCGCGCGCATGCAGCATCGGGTGCTTGGCG
>NZ_JCACVY010000245.1:0-5246 GCF_058833935.1 Roseomonas sp. TS2
GCCATCTTCCACCTCGCCCACCAGCCCGGCGCCGCCTGGAAGCACCTGCCGGAGCGCTTCGGCCGGCCGGACACCGTCGCCCGCTTCTTCCGCCGCCTCGCCCATGCCGGCTTCTGGCACGCCCTGCTGCGCGCCCTCGCCAAGGCGCCGCCCGGCCACCCGCTGCGCGCCCTGGAATACGCCATCTGCCGCGCCTGCCGCCGCGCCGCGCGGCTGGGTGGCCTGCCGCTCCTGCGCCTGATCCGCCGCCTCGGCCTGCGCTCGGCGCTCGGCGCGCCGCCCTGGCTGCTGCCCGATCCGCTTTTGTCCGAAACCCTGCACCGCCTGCCGCTCGGCCCGCGCCCGGGGGCCGGGGTGCTGCGCTCCCTCGGCCGCCTGCTGCGCGATGCCGCCGGCCGCGCGCGGATTCCCCGCTCCGTCCGCCTCGGCTGGGCATGAGCGCCTTGCCGGCGCCGCCCCGCTGCGGCAAACCCCTGGCCTTCGCTCGTTCGGACAAAGGGACCCACGCTATGGCGGTCAAGGACGTGAAAAAGGTGGTGCTCGCCTATTCCGGCGGGCTGGACACCTCCGTCATCCTCAAGTGGCTGCAGACCACCTACCAGTGCGAGGTGGTGACCTTCACCGCCGATCTCGGCCAGGGCGAGGAGCTGGGCCCGGCCCGCGACAAGGCCCTGATGCTGGGCATCAAGGAAGAGAACATCTTCATCGACGACCTGCGCGAGGAATTCACGCGGGACTTCGTCTTCCCGATGTTCCGCGCCAACGCGCTGTACGAGGGCCAGTACCTGCTGGGCACCTCCATCGCCCGCCCGCTCATCGCCAAGCGGCAGATCGAGATCGCGGAGATGGTCGGCGCCGACGCGGTGAGCCACGGCGCCACCGGCAAGGGCAACGACCAGGTCCGCTTCGAGATCGGCTACTATTCGCTGAAGCCGGACGTGAAGGTCATCGCCCCCTGGCGCGAATGGGACCTGACCAGCCGCACGAAGCTGCTGGAATTCGCCGAGGCCAACCAGATCCCCATCGCCAAGGACAAGCGCGGCGAGGCCCCCTTCTCGGTGGACGCGAACCTGCTGCACTCCTCCTCCGAGGGCAAGGTGCTGGAGGAGCCGTGGGACGAGCCGCCGGAGATCGTCTGGCAGCGCACCATCCGCCCCGAGGACGCGCCCGACGTCGCCACCGAGATCACCATCGAGTTCGAGCGCGGCGACGCGGTGGCGATCAATGGCGAGCGCCTCTCCCCCGCCACGCTGCTGACGAAGCTGAACGCGCTGGGCCGCGAGAACGGCATCGGCCGGCTCGACCTGGTGGAGAACCGCTTCGTCGGCATGAAGTCCCGCGGCTGCTACGAGACGCCGGGCGGCACCATCCTCTACGTGGCGCACCGCGCCATCGAGAGCATCACGCTCGACCGCGAGGTGGCCCACCTCAAGGACAGCCTGATGCCGCGCTACGCCGAGCTGATCTACAACGGCTTCTGGTTCGCGCCCGAGCGCCGCATGATCCAGGCGATGGTCGACGAGAGCCAGAAGAGCGTCTCCGGCACGGTGCGGCTGAAGCTCTACAAGGGCAACACCATCGTCACCGGCCGCCAGTCGCCCAACAGCCTCTACTCGATGAAGTACGTCACCTTCGAGGAGGACCAGGGCGCCTACGACCAGTTCGACGCCCAGGGCTTCATCAAGCTGAACGCGCTGCGCCTGCGCCTCGGCGCCATGGCCGGCCGCAAGGGCGGTGCGCTCTGAGCCGTTGAAAAGGCCGGGGGAAGGAATGCCCCCGGCCCCCCATCCTCCTTCTGCCCGCCTCCGGGCCTGCGGGCGGGCAGGGGGCGCGAGGCAACCTGCCGGCGCCCCTCGCGTTCCTTCGGCATCGGGCCGCCCATCGGGGTGGCCGCAGACGAGCATGAAGGAGAAGGCAGCAATGGCCCGTATTTCCCTGACGATCGCGGCGGCGTCCCTGGCTCTGGCGGTGTCCGCCCCGCTGGCCCACGCGCAGATGGGCAGCGCCGTTCCGCCCGGCAACAGCATGGGCAGCGGCGGCATGCCGGGCGGCATGTCCGGCAGCATGGGCTCCGGCAGCAGCATGCAGGGCAGCAGCAGCATGCAGGGCAGCGGCGCCGCGATGGGCGGCTCGGGTGCCGCCAGCGGCGGGACCATGCAGGGCTCCGGCATGAGCGGTTCCGGAATGACGGGCCAGGGCATGAGCGGCTCAGGCATGAGCGGC
This sequence comes from Roseomonas sp. TS2, assembly GCF_058833935.1. Classification (NCBI taxonomy): domain Bacteria; kingdom Pseudomonadati; phylum Pseudomonadota; class Alphaproteobacteria; order Acetobacterales; family Roseomonadaceae; genus Roseomonas; species Roseomonas sp. TS2. The sequence continues at coordinate 2,224 of NZ_JCACVY010000245.1, forward strand.
TCGGGGATGAGCGGTTCCGCAACGACGGGCCAGGGCATGAGCGGCTCAGGCATGACGGGGCAGGGCATGGGCGCCTCGGGTATGCAGCGCCCGATGGGCTCGGCCTCGACCTACGGCATGGGAGGCATGACGGGCCAGGGTTCGGCCGGCAACACCATGTCCACGCCGGCGCAGCCTCTGGCGGGCGTGCAGTTGCCGCAGCAGGGCGTCGGCAACGGGGCCTACAATGGCGGCGGCGTCGTGCTGGAGCACCTGCCGGACGGTACGACGCGCATCGTCCGCTGAGGCGAAACGGCGGCAGCCGCCCGGCACTGCGGCGCCGGGCGGCTGCGATGAGGATTTAAGGGGCCGCTCCCGCGAGGGATCGGCCCTTTCGCCGTTCAGGCGGTGACAGCCTGGCGACGGCCCGTGAGCGCGGCGGTGGAGAGCGCCCAGGCGCCGTTGCCGAGCCCCGCCTGCACCAGCAGCGCCACGGTCCAGAACAGCGGGAACTCCCAGCCGCCGCCGGGGCGGCTGAACACCCAGCCATTGCCGAGGTGCTGCATCGTGGCGCCGACCAGGATCGGCACCGCCAGCAGCGAGACGAGGCGGGTCCAGAGACCCAGGATCAGGGCGATGCCGGCGGCCGTCTCGGCCAGCGCCACCACGGCGCCCAGCACCGGCGGATAGCCGAGGCTGCCGAAATAGCCCATCGTGCCGGCAAGGCCGAAGGTCATCACCTTCATCAGGAAGCCATGGGCCAGGAACATCACCCCGAGGCTGACGCGCAGCAGCAGGGTGGCATAGGGGATCAGGCGGGGGTCGTTCATCGGTTCGCTCGCTTGCGGAGGATGGAAGGACGGCCTTCCCGGCCGTGTCGCTGCTTTCCTAGACCCGGCGAGACCCTGGCTTCCAAACGCCATGCGGAACGGTCATCATTCGCGCCATCAATGGCCGACCTCTCCACCCTGGACCTGAACCTGCTGCGGGTGTTCGACGCCGTGGCGCGCGAGCGGCACGTGACGCGCGCGGCGCAGCGGCTGAACCTGTCGCAGCCCGCCGTCTCCAACGCCCTCTCCCGCCTGCGGCTGGTGCTGAAGGACGAGCTGTTCCTGCGCCGCCCGGGCGGGGTGGAGCCCACCGCCCTGGCCCTCTCCCTGGCCGAGCCGGTGGCGGAGGTGCTGGACCGGCTGCGCGGCGCGCTGGCGGCGCACGCGCCCTTCGACCCCGCCACCTCGGACCGGGTCTTCCCCATCGGCCTGTCGGAATATGCCGAGGCGGTGCTGGCGCCGCCGCTGCTGGCCGCCATGGCGCGGGAGGCGCCCGGCTGCCTGCTGGCGATCCGCCACGCGGACCGGGTGAACGCGCTGGAGATGCTGGAGGCGGATGCGGTGCAGATGGTGCTCGGCATGCTGGCCGAGCCGCCCGCCCTCTACACCCGGCTGCGTCTGCTGCCGGAAGGCTTCCTCACCCTGATGCGCCGCGGCCACCCGCTGGCCGAGGGCGAGATGACACTGGCGCGCTTCACCGCCTGGCCGCACCTGCTGCATTCGCCCAACGGCTCGCGCGATGGCGCGCTGGACGGGCCGCTGCGCGAGGCGGGCCATCCGCGCCGGCTGGGCGCGGTGGTGGCGCATCTCTCAGGGGTGCCCGCCATCCTGAAGGGCACCGACATGGTGATGACGCTCTCCGCCCGGCTGGCCACGCAGATGGCCGAGGCGCACGGGCTGCTGCTGCGCCCCTGCCCGGTGGAGACGCCGCACATGCGGCTGTCGCTGATCTTCCCGCGCCGCTTCGAGGCGGACCCCGGCCATGCCTGGCTGCGCCGCCGCCTGCTGGCCGTGGCGCGCGAGGCCACGCCCGCCGCCAGCTGAGCCGGGGGCTCTCCCCGCGCCCCCCGCGCCGCCTGGAGAGGCCACGCTGCCTCCGGCCCTTACCAGATCGCGATGCGCGGACCCTGCGCCCCGCCCGAGGCGGGCGAGCGCCCAGGTGGCGCGCAGCCAGGCAAAGCGCCGGCGCCCCTGGGCGGATCGGCCATGGCGGATCGGCCATGCTCCGCGGGAGCTGGGATCAGCCCCAGGGGCCGCGCTGCCGCCGCGGCGGCGCCGTGCCCCAGGGCCCCGGCGCCGCACCCGTGCCGCCCGCCGGCGGCAGGCCCGTCTGCGGAATGAAGGAGGCCTGCCCCCGCCCGCGCGGCGGCCCCATCTGCCCGGCCAGCTCCATCAGCGCCGCCACGCGGTTCTCGGTCTTGGGGTGGGTGGAGAACAGCCCGTCCATCCGCAGCCCGGCCAGCGGGTTGATGATGAACATGTGGGCGGTGGCGGGGTTGGCCTCGGCCGCCTGGTTCACATGCGTCAGGCGGCCCTGCTCCAGCCGGGTCAGGGCGTTGGCCAGTCCCAGCGGGTTGCCGCTGATCTCGGCCCCCGCCCGGTCCGCCTCGTATTCGCGGGAGCGGCTGATGGCCATCTGCACGATCATCGCGCCGATCGGCGCCAGCAGCATCACCAGGATGGCGGCGATCGGGTTCATGCCGCGCTCGCGGTTGCCGCCGAACAGGAAGCCGAACTGCGCCAGCATGCCGATGGCGCCCGCCAGGCAGGCGGTCATGGTCATGATCAGCGTGTCGCGGTTCCGGATATGCGCCAGCTCGTGGGCGATGACGCCGGCCACCTCGTCGGGCGGCATGCGGTTGAGCAGGCCGGTGTTGACGGCCACCGCCGCCTTCTCCGGGCTGCGGCCGGTGGCGAAGGCGTTCGGCTGGTCCTCGTGGATGATGTAGAGCGCCGGCATCGGCAGCCCGGCATTCTGCGCCAGCCGGGCCGTCATGCGGTAGAGCTCCGGCGCCTCCTGCGGGCCGACGGGCTGCGCGTTGTGCATGCGCAGCACCATCCGGTCGCTGTTCCACCAGGCGAAGAGGTTGGTGGCGCAGGCCACGCCGAAGGCGACCATCATGCCGCCCCGCCCGCCGATGACGCCGCCCACGGCGACGAACAGCGCCGTCATCGCCGCCAGCAGGAGGGTTGTGCGCAGATATCCGTTCATGC
>NZ_JCACVY010000246.1:0-5204 GCF_058833935.1 Roseomonas sp. TS2
CGTCATGCAGCGCCTGCCGCCAATGGGCCTCGAAGCTGCCGGCGGGCCATCGCGCCGCCCAGGTCTCGCGCAGGGCCGTGTGGCCGTCGAGGTCGAGCCGCCCCGCCATCGCCCCCAGCAGCCAGGCCGCCGGGCGGGTGCCGTAGAGCGGCCGGATCAGCGGCTGGGCGATGCTGGCCGTGCCGTCCGGCGCCCGCGCATCGGACCAGTCCTCCAGCGGATGATGCCCGGGCAGGTGCCACTGGCAGAGCGCGGCCGTCTCGTCCCGCCAGGGGCCGAGATGCAGGGTGAAGGCCGCGCTCTCCCGCAGCAGGCCGGCGAAGCCGAGATCGGCCGGCGCGTCATAGGCCGGGTTGGCGCCGAGGATCACCAGCATCCCGGCCTCGCCCTGCCGCAGCGCCGCGGCCAGGGCGGGCAGGTCCTCGGGCTGTTCGGGCGGGGGCGCCAGCCAATCGACCGGCGCGTCCAGCCGGTCGTTGATCCAGTGGACGAGGGCCTGCCATTCGGGCGGCGTCCAGGGGCCGGCCAGCACCAGCGCCGCGCCCGGCGCGGCGGCGAGATCATCCGCCACGGCGGCGAGGAAGCGCGCCGCCTCGGGCGGCAGCGCCGGGGCGGGCAGGCCGGCCCCGAGCCGCGCCGCCAGCGCCACCAGCACGTCCCGCACCCCGGCGGGGGGCAGCGCCAGCCGGTGGTCCGCCTTGGCGCCCGTGACGGAGAGGCCGGATTCCAGCGCGTAGAGCCGGGCGAAGGGCTCGTCCCGTCCGCGCCGCGCGGTGCGGCGGGCGGCGAAGGCGCGGGCGTGGCGGATCTGGTCCGGGCCCGGCCCCAGCGGGTCGGCCTCCAGCGAGAGGATCACCCGCGCCGCCTCCGGCCGTGGCCGCGCCACCAGCGGGGCGCCGAAGGCCAGGGCGGCGCCGGCGAGAGCGTGTTCCTCGCCCACCGGCTCGTGCGCGTGCCAGTGCAGGGCGGGGAAACGCTGCCGCAGGGCGCCGATCAGCCGCAGCAGGGTGGGCGAGGTGAGATGGCCCGTCAGCAGCCGCAGCCCTGCGCCGCCCGAGGCCTCCAGCGCCCGCAGCCGCGGCAGCAGGGCCTGCAGGGCGGCGTCCCAGCTGCTCACCCGCCCGCCCTGCCGCACGGCGCGGGAGCGGTCGGGGTCGTAGAGGGAGAGGATGGCGGACTCGGTGAAGGCATCCGTGGCGCCCAGGCTGGCCGGGTGCAGCGGGTTGCCCTCCAGCTTCACCGGCCGGCCCGCGAAGACGGTGGCCACCACGCCGCGCGCATAGCCGTTCAGGGTCAGGCTGGTGGCGAAGTGCCGCGGCACCCCTGGCGTCACGCCCTCCGGCTTCAGCACGTAGGGCAGGATCTCCTGCTCCGGCTCGCCGCACCCCGTCAGCGCCAGGGCCGAGGCGAGCAGCCCGAGGGCGGCCTGGCGGCGGCCGAGCGGCGGCGTCAGCGGTGGCATCGCGAGCAATCCGTCAGGTGCTCGGCGCGGATGCCGTAATGCGCCAGGAGGCGGCGGCCGCGCTCGGCCTGGTCCGGCGGCGGCGTCCACTGCATGTCGAAGACCCGGTCCTCCTCGCGCAGCCAGCGCGCCGGGTTCCGGTGGCAGTCGAGGCACCATGCCATCGTCAGGGGTGCGGCCTGCGAGACCTGCTGCATGGTCTGCACCGCGCCATGGCAGGTGCTGCAGCCGACGCCATTGGCCACATGCACGCTGTGGTCGAAGAACACGTAGTCCGGCAGGTCGTGGACGCGCTTCCAGGCCAGCGGCCGGTTCTCCGCCAGGCTCCGGCGCACGGGCGCCAGCATCTCCGCCTGCGTCCAGACCTGGGAATGGCAGGTCATGCAGGTGTGGGTCGGCGGCAGCCCGGCGAAGCGGGAGCGCTGAACCGTGTCATGGCAGTAGCGGCAATCCAGCCCCAGCCCGCCGACATGGTGGGCATGGCTGAACTGGACGGGCTGCGCCACGACCCTGCCCTGGCCCGTCGCATGGGTGGTGAAGGGCCAGGCGAGGAGCAGCACGACGGCAAGGCCGAACGCCAGGACGATGGCCGCCAGAGCGAAACGCAGCAGGGTATCGGCGCTCTGGCTGAAATGCTGCATCCAGGCTCATCCAAGTTCCGCGCCCGCATCCGGAAAGGCGCCGTTCCTGCGCCAGCGAGGGAGGCACATGGCATGAAGGCGCGAGCCGGCGTTCCGGCGTCACCGGTCGGGCATTAAATCTCTGTCACGGGTTGGGAGGCGGCTGGCCTTGCCATCCTCGCAGCGCCGGGCTGCGGGCCGGCCCGCCCCCGCGGTTCCAGGGCCGCCCTGCCGCATACCCCGCATCGTCCGGCACTCCGCCGCACCCCCTCGGCAGGGCCGCTGTCAGCCCTCCAGCCTCACCACGGCGGGGGCGATGTCCGGCCGGCGCCGCACGATGCGGTTGGCCACGTACCAGTCGGCGATGCGCTCGATCTGCGCCACATCGGCCTCGGTCGGCGCCCGCATCGGCACGGCGTTGTTGGCGCCGATGGCGGGGGCCAGCGCCTCCGGCAGGCCCATCGCCTCGGTCCAGATCCGCCCGGCCTCGGCCGGGTTGGCCTGGGCCCAGTCATTGTCCGCGCGGCAGGCGGCGAAGACGGCCTGCAGCAGCGGCCGCCGGTGCGCCGCCATGTCGCTGTGCGCCATCAGCGTCACCGCGTTGTCCGAGCCGATCGCGGCGCCGTCGGCCAGCACCCGCGCGCCGTGGCTGCGCTGCGCGATGGTGACGAAGGGGTCCCAGCTGGCCCAGGCGTCGACATGGCCCTGGACGAAGGCCGCGCCGCTGTCGCTCGGGCTGAGATAGGCGCGGCGCACGCTGGCGGGGTCGATGCCCGCGCGCTCCAGCGCCCGCACCAGCAGGTATTCGCCCGTGCCGCCGCGGTTGACCGCGACGCTGCGCCCGCGCAGATCCGCCAGGCTGCGGACCGGCGAATCCTGCCGCACCAGGATGCCCTCCGCCGCCGGCGCGATCTTCTGGCAGGCGAAGATCACCATCGGGATGCCGGCCGAGAGCGCGGTGACGCAGGCGGGGGAGCTGCCGGCGGTGATGTCGATGCTGCCGGCGTTCAGCGCCTCCAGCGCCGGGGCGGCGGCGGCGAAGGGGCCGGCCCATTCCACGCGCGCGCCCTGCGCCGCGGCGGCCCGTTCCAGCGTGCCGCGGGCACGGCCGGTGGTGATGTCGTTCGGCGCCCGCAGCCAGCCGATGCGCAGCACCGCCGGACCGGCGGCGCGCGCGCCGGCGCCGCGCAGGAAGGGCAAGGCGAGGGCGCCGGCGCTCAGCCGGGCCAGGGTACGGCGGTGCATGGCGGTGTCCTCGCGGCGGCGTCCGGGCAGCGGCGCCCGGAGGGTGAAAAGGTTCTGGCCGCGCGGTGTCTAGCAGATGGCAGGCCACGGGGCGCCCCCCCTGACCGCCTCCCTAGCGCCCCCCATGCCGCGCGCCCTACTCCACCTTGCCGATGCGCTGCACGGCGCGGATCAGCCGCGCATTGTCGGCGGCGAAGAAGCGGGCGAACGCCTCCCCCTCCTGGTAGGCGACGGGGCTGCCGGCGGCCTCCAGGGCGCGGCGCAGCTGCGGCCCCTCGCAGGCGGCGCGCAGCGCCCCGCGCAGCCGCGCCTGGACCGGCTCCGGCGTCGCGGCGGGCACGAACAGCCCGGTCCAGATGTAGAACTCCACCTCCGGGAAGCCGCGCTCGATGAAAGTCGGCACCGTCTCGAAGCCGGGGATGCGCTGCGCCCCCCAGCAGGCGAGGGCGCGCAGCCAACCCTCGCGCAGATGCGGCAGCACCGGGCCGGGGCCGGAGGCCAGCGCGTCCAGCGTGCCGGACAGCAGCGCGGTCAGCGCCGGCCCGCCGCCCTGGAAGGGCACATGCAGCAGGTCGAGCCCCGCCGCGCCGGTCAGCATCGCCATGGCGACGTGCAGGGTGGAGTAGTTGCCGGCCGAGCCATAGGTGATGGCGCCGGGCCGCCCCCTGGCATCGGCCACGAACTCTTCCAGGCTCTGCCAGGGCGCGCCGGCGGGCACCACCAGCAGCGTGGGGTCGGCGGTAATGCGGGCTATTGGCGCAAATTGGTCCACAGTATAGGCCGGGGTGCGGCCCTGGATGCGCTCCGCCTCCGGCAGCACGCTGAGCGAGGAGAGGGCGAGCAGCGCCGTGTGGCCGTCCGCCGGCGCCCGCGCCACGCTGGCGGTGCCGACGATGCCCCCCGCGCCGGCGCGGTTGACCACCGGCACGGGCTGGCGGAAGGCGCTCTCCAGGGCAGCGGCCACGGGCCGCGCCGTGACATCGGCCTGCCCGCCCGGCGGGAAGGCCACCACCATCTGGATGGCGCGGGACGGATAGGCTTCCGCCGCGGCGCCGGTGTTCTGGGCAAGGGCGGGGCGGGCGGCGGACAGGGCCGCGCCTCCGGCCAGGAGATGTCGTCGCAGCATCATCGTTTCCTCCCCGGGTTTTCTCCCCGGCTGGGCCGGTGGCTTCTTCTTGGCCCTTGGCCCTTGGCCCTTGGCCCTTGGCCGGGCCTTGGCGTTCGGCGGCCTGGGCCGCCGGGGCAGGCGCTTGGTTCAGGCCACGCGGCGCAGCGTGTTGCGGATGCGGCCGATGCCGCTGATCGCGCATTCCACCACGTCGCCCTCGCGCAGGAAGCGCGGCGGCCTGAAGCCGATGCCGACGCCCTCCGGCGTGCCCGTGGCGATGACGTCGCCCGGCAGCAGCGCCATGCTGCGCGAGATGGTCTCGATCAGCGTCGGGATGTCGAAGATCAGGTCGGCGGTGCTGGCATCCTGGCGCGGCTCGCCATTGACGGTGCAGGTGACGCGCATCGCGCCGGCCTCCACCGCGTCGGCGGTGACGATCCAGGGGCCCATCGGGCAGAAGCCGTCGATGCCCTTGCCCAGCAGCCACTGCTTGTGGGTCTGCTGCAGGTCCCGCGCCGTGACGTCGTTGACCACCGTGTAGCCGAAGACATGCGCCATGGCCTGCGCCTTCGGGATGGCGCGGCCGCCCCGGCCGATGACGACCGCCAGCTCCGCCTCGTAATCCACCCCGCCATCGAGGCCGGGCAGCAGCGGGATGTCGGCGGCGGGGCCCGAGATGCTGGTCCAGGGCTTGGAGAAGATGATGGGCGCGGCGGGAATGGCGTCGGCCGCCCCGGCGGCGCTGGAATCATAGCCGCTGCTGGCGAAT
>NZ_JCACVY010000247.1:0-5184 GCF_058833935.1 Roseomonas sp. TS2
CCGAGAGCGCCTTGCCCGCCTCCTCCGGCGGCACGGCGGCGCGCGTCATGGCGAAGATCAGCGGCTGGATGGCGATGGCCAGGCCGAAGGCGAAGAGCAGCGCCGCATCGGCGGAGACGGGCAGCACCGGCACCCCGGCGAGGCGGGAGAGCCAGCCCCCCGGCCCGCCGCCAGCCACCAGCAGCAGCGCCAGCCCGGCCACGGCGTGCCCCGCCGCCAGCAGGGCGCGGCGGCGGCCCAGGCGGCGGTCCAGCACCCCGGCCGCGACGGGCCCCGCGATCAGCGCCAGGGTCAGCAGCAGCAGCACATGGCCGGCCTCGATGCGGGTGAGGCCCTTCACCTCCATCAGCCACGGCCCGCCCCACAGCCCGCGCACGCCGATGACCACGGCGAAGGAGGCGAAGGCCAGCAGCACCATGCCACGCAGCTTCGCGCCGGCGCCGAGGCGCAGCACCCGCCGCGCATCGGCCAGCAGGCCGGGGTGGGGGCCGGGGTTGGGCTGCGGCGCCGGCACGGCGCGCGCCACCAGCGCCGCGACGCCGATGGCCAGCGCGCCCGAGACCCAGAAGCCGGCGCGCCAGCCCTGCTGCTCCACCAGCCAGGCCAGCGGGCTGGCCGAGAGCAGCATGCCGACATTGCCCACCCCCTGGATCAGCCCCGACCACAGGCCGAACTTGGCGGGCGTCAGCAGCTTGGCGGCCAGCGTCATCGGGCAGAGCAGCATGCCGGAGCAGCCGAGGCCGAGCACCACCTGCGCCAGCAGGAAGCCGCCCGGCCCCCCGGCCAGCGCCGCCAGCACCGTGCCCGCCGCCACCAGTGCCAGCAGCGCCAGCGAGACGGGGCGCACGCCGAAGCGGTCCAGCGCCACGCCGAGCGGGATCTGCCCGGCGGCGAAGGCGAAGTGGTAGGCGCCGGTGAGGCTGGCCAGCCCCTCGGCCGAGACGCCGAGGTCGAGCGCCAGCACGTCGGCCGAGATGGCGGGCAGGGTGCGCACCAGGTTCGAGATCATGTGCCCGAAGCCCAGCACCAGCAGCGGCGCCACGAAGGCGGCCGATCCCTCACGGGTGTTCATGCGTCTGTCCGTCCCATCCCTGGGGGAAGGGTTTGGCGCAGCCGGCGGCCTTCGTAAACTCGAAGAAAAAAGAAGGGGGTCCGGGGGAATTCCTTCCCCCGGCCTTCTAGTTCCTGGCGCTGCCCCCCAGCGCCGCGCGGCACCACAGCGTCAGCCCCACCATGGCGATGGCGGCCAGCAGGAAGGCGCCGGTGTAGCCGCTGCGCGCCAGCAGCGCGCCGAAGCAGACCGAGCCCACGCCCTGCCCCAGGAACAGCGCCATGGCGAAGGCGGAGACGGCGGTGGCCCGGGCTTCCGGCAGGGCCTCGGTGCTGCGCGCCTGGAGCACGCCGTGGAAGCTGAAGAAGAACAGCCCGAGCAGCGCCTGCATGGCCGCCACCAGCGGCCAGGAGGGTGCCAGCGCCAGCACCGCCAGCGCCGCGGACAGCAGCAGCCCGCCGCCCAGCATCAGCCGCGTCTCGCCGAACCAGCCGAGCAGGCGCCGCGCCGCGCGGGTGTAGGCCAGGGCGCCGAGGCCGAATCCCGCCACCACCAGCCCGGCCTGCCAGGGTTCCAGGTGGAAATCCTGGATCAGGTAGGAGCCGATGAAGGGGAAGGCGCCGCCGAACAGCAGCAGCCCGTCGAGGAAGGCGGCCAGCAGCAGCAGGCGCGCGGCGCGGCGGCTGAGCAGCTCGGCATAGCTGGCGAAGCCGAGGCGGCCGGAGCCGGCCGGCTGTCCGCGCCACAGCCGCCCCCCCAGCGTGGCGGCGATGGCCGCCGCCGTCAGCAGCGACACCGAGGCGGTGACGAGGAACACAGCCCGCCAGCCGAAGGCCTGGCCGATGCTGCCCGAGATGGGGCCGGTGAGGAGCTGGGCCATGACCATGCCGGTGAGGAAGCGGCTGATGGTGGCCTGCCGCTCCTGATAGGGCACGTTGTCGCCGATCCAGGCCAAGGCGAGGGGGATGATGGCGCCACCCGCGGCGCCGGTGGCGGCGCGCAGCGCCAGCATCTGGCCGAGCGACCCGGCCAGCGCGCAGGCCGCCATGGCCACGCCATAGGCGATGAGGCCGAGGGTCAGCACGCGCAGCTTGCCGAAGCGGTCGCCGAGCGGGCCGAGCACCACCTGGCAGAGGCCGTAGGGCAGGGCGAAGGCGGTGATCAGCACCGCCACCTCGGCCACGGTGCTGTGCAGGTCGCGCGCCACGAGCGGCAGCAGCGGGTCCAGCAGCCGCATGCCGCAGCCGGTGGCGAAGGCCGCCGCCGCCAGCAGCGGCAGGATGGCCAGCGGTGGCTTCGCCGCCCCTGGCTTGCTCGCTTCTGGCGTGCTCACCCCTGGCGTGCTGCCGCCGGGGGCCTCGGCCGTGCTCACGCGGCGTCGGCCGCGCGGGGGCGCGGGGCGGCGAGTTCCGCCCCGTCGTTGCGGCGCGCCGGGCGGGCGCGCTCGCTCTCGGTCTTGAGCTGGCCGCATGCGGCCAGGATGTCCCGCCCGCGCGGGGTGCGGATGGGGGCCGAGTAGCCGGCCTCCATGACGATCCGCCCGAAGCGGTGGATGGCGTTGTTCGACGAGGTCTCGTAGGGGCTGCCGGGCCAGGGGTTGAACGGGATCAGGTTCACCTTGGCCGGGATGCCCTTGAGCAGCCGCACCAGCTCCCGCGCATCGGCCTCCGAATCGTTGACGCCCTTCAGCATGACGTATTCGAAGGTGATGCGCCGGGCGTTGGAGGCGCCGGGGTAGCGGCGGCAGGCCGCCATCAGCTCCTCGATCGGGTATTTCCGGTTCAGCGGCACGATCTCGTCGCGGATGTCGTTGCGCACCGCGTGCAGCGAGACGGCGAGGCCGACGCCGAGCTCCGCGCCGCAGCGGTCCATCATCGGCACCACGCCGGAGGTGGAGAGGGTGATGCGACGGCGGGAGAGGGCGATGCCCTCGCCATCCATGATGATGCGCATCGCCTTGGCGACGTTCTCGTAGTTATAGAGCGGCTCGCCCATGCCCATGATGACGATGGTGGAGAGCAGGCGCGGCGTGCCGTCGGTCGGGCTTGGCCACTCGCCGTAGCTGTCGCGCGCCGCCATGAACTGGCCGACGATCTCGGCCGCGCCGAGGTTGCGCACCAGCTTCTGCGTGCCGGTGTGGCAGAAGCGGCAGGAGAGGGTGCAGCCCACCTGGGTCGAGACGCAGACCGCGCCGCGGTCCTCCTGCTGGTCCGGGATATAGACGGTCTCGACCTTCTGCCCGTCGCGGAAGGCGAAGAGGAACTTGCGGGTGCCGTCCTCGCTGGTCTGCTCGGTGTCCACGCCGGGGCGGCCGATGACGAAGCGCTCGGCCAGCTTGCCCTGCATCGCCTTGGCGATGGAGGGCATCTTCCCGAAATCGGTCACGCCCTGGTGGTAGATCCAGTGCCAGAGCTGCTTGGCGCGGAAGGGCTTCTCGCCCATGGCCACCATCTCGGCCACCAGCTCCTCGCGCGAGAGGCCGACGAGGTCGCGCCGGCCGTCCGGCAGCGTGGCGGCGGGCGGCGCGAACAGCGCGGCCTTGGCCAGGATGCGGCCGCGCTCGGCCTCGCTCAGGTCGGCCCCGGTCAGGTCGGCTGCGGTCGGCTCGGGGGTGGCAAGGCTGGCGGTCTGGGTCATGGTGCTTTCTACCGGCGGCCGGCCGGACATTCCTTGCTGATGGCCTCGTAGGCCGCGGTGAAGCCGGAGAGGGAGAAGGTGTCGCTGGTGGTGCCGCGGCCCTGCGCGCCGGGGCCCTTGGCCACGGCCTGGGCGCCGGCGCGGAAGGCGGCCACGGCCTTGGCGCCCTCGCGCGCGAAGGCGTTGTCCTGCGCCGTGTAGAAATCCAGCTCGGTGCTGCCCACCGTCACCGTCACCTCGGCGTTGCGGGGGTAGCTGTGGCCGGCGCGCAGCGCCACCTGGTCGCGCCCCTGCGGCCGGTGCGTCACCGTCAGGATGGCGGCCTGGCGGTTCTCGGCGCGGGCGAAGGCGTAGCAGACCTTCTGCTTGCCTTCCTGGTGCGTCGCCGCCGTCCAGTCCTGGAAGGTGCCGAGCGCCTGCGGGCGCTGGGCCTGCTGGGCTTGGGCGGGAGAGGCGGCGCCGAGCCACAGGGCCGCGGCAGCCAGCGGGACGGCGCCGGCGGCGCCAGACAGCAGGAGGGAGAGGAGGCGGTTCATGTGCTCCAGATAAGGTCTCCGGCCCGGATGCCGCAACCGCGCAAAGCCCGCATCCGGTGCGCTTGCGTTGCAGATGTGATGCCCGGCTGCGCTGTGCCGCCGCCTCACCCCGCGCCGGAGCGTGCCGGGGCGGCGGGCGGCCACGGCACCTTGTCGGCGTAGTTGCAGTGCGGGCGCGCCACGCAGTGCCAGCATTCCGGCAGCCGCGCCTTGCAGATGTAGCGCCCGTGCAGGATCAGCCAGTGGTGCGCGTCGCGCAGCAGTTCGGGCGGCACGCGCTTCATGAGTTCCTCCTCCACCGCGCGCGGCGTCCGGCCCGGCGCCAGGCCGGTGCGGTTGCCGAGGCGGAAGATGTGCGTGTCCACCGCCATCGCCTCCTCGCCGAAGGCCACGTTGAGCACCACATTGGCGGTCTTGCGGCCGACTCCGGCCAGCGCCTCCAGCGCCGCCCGATCGGCCGGCACCTCCCCGCCATGCCGCTCCAGCAATTGCTGGGACAGCCTGATGACGTTGCGCGCCTTGGCCTTCCACAGCCCGATGCGGCGGATATGCGCGCCCACCCCTTCCTCGCCCAGCGCCAGCATGGCGGCGGGGGTGTCGGCCACCTGGAACAGCGTGGCGGTCGCCTTGTTCACCGAGACGTCGGTGGCCTGGGCGGAGAGCGCCACCGCCACCAGCAGCGTGTAGGGCGAGGTGTAGTGCAGCTCGGTGCGTGGCGCCGGGTTGGCCTCGGCCAGGGCGCGGACGAAGGCGGCGGCCTGCGCCGCGGACATGCGGCGGGCGCGGCGCGGCGCCTCGGCCGTGCCGTGCAGCGGGCGCTTCGCGGCGGCGCGGCGGCGGGTGGCGGCGGGCACGGCCCCGGACTGTGGTGCGCCGGGCTGTGGCTCCCCGGGCTGTGGCTCTCCGGGCAGGGACGTCTCCGTTGCGGGTGCCTCGGAAACAAGCGTCCCGGAAGCGGCG
>NZ_JCACVY010000248.1:0-5153 GCF_058833935.1 Roseomonas sp. TS2
TGGGCTTGGCGCCGGCCGGGGCGGAACGGGCGGGCTTCGCCGCGGCCGTGCCGGAGCGGGCCGGCCTGTCGGCCGCCTTGGCCGGGGCGGGCTTGCGGGTGGCGCCCTTGGCGGCGGGGCGGCTGGTGCTGCCGGTGCGCGAGGCCGTGCCGGTCTTGCGGCGGGTCTCGTCCGGGCTCTTCGGGGTGCGGGCTATGGCGGCCTCCTGTCGTGCTTTATCGCGTCTTGTAGGGCGTGGCCCCCATCGGGGGCCAGCAATCCGTCCGTCGGGAGGGCTGTCAGCCCGTCCCTGTGATGTCGTGGCCGGCGCGGCGGAGGGCCGTCGCGCTGGCGGGGTGTTCGCGGGCCGGCACCAGGCTCCAGCCCGCATGCGGATGGTCGCCTGGCGCCAGCAGCGCCCCTGGCAGCCGGCGGTGCCGCCGCAGCGTGCTGGCGGCGGCGCCGCGCAGCGCCCGGTCCGTCCAGCCCGGTCGCGGCAGCACCGCGATCGGCGTCCGCGCCGCCAGGGCGCGCCAGCGCCGCCAGCGCGGCAACTGCCAGAGATTGTCCGCGCCGATGATCCAGACGAAGCGCACACGCGGGAACAACCGTTGCAGCCGGGCCAGGGTTCGCGCGCTGTAGCGCTGGCCGATCGCCGCCTCCAGCCCGGTGGCGACGACCCGCACCCCGTCGGCGATGGCCTCGGCCGAGGCCAGCCGCCGCGCGAAGGGCGCCATGCCGGCGCGCGGCTTCAGCGGGTTGCCGGGCGAGACCAGCAGCCACACCTGGTCCAGCCGCAGCGCGCGGCGCGCCTGCTCGGCCACGTGGCGGTGGCCGTCATGCGCCGGGTTGAAGCTGCCGCCCAGCAGGCCGATGCGCCGCCGCCGCCCGTCGCCATGCGGCCCCGGCGCGGCGAGGCCGGCGGGAGAGGGAAGCCGGTTCAGGGCCGGGTCTGCCCTGTGCCCAGCACCTGGTAGCGGTAGGTGCAGAGCTGCTCCAGCCCGACCGGCCCGCGTGCATGCATCCGCCCCGTGGCGATGCCAATCTCGGCGCCGAAGCCGAACTCGCCGCCGTCGCAGAACTGGGTGGAGGCGTTCCAGAGGCCGACGGCGGAGTCGAGGCCGTCGAGGAACCGGGTGGCCACCGCCGCATCCTCGGTGATGATGGCCTCGGTGTGCTCGCTGCCATGCCGGCGGATATGCGCCAGCGCGTCCTCCACCCCGTCCACCACGGCGATGGAGAGGATGGCGTCCAGCCACTCGGTGCCGAAATCGGCCTCCGTGGCCGGCGGCAGGCCGGGAAGGATGGCGCGGGCACGGTCGTCGGCGCGGAAGTCGCAGCCCAGCGCGCGTAGGTCTTCCACCAGCAGCGGCAGCAGGGCAGGGGCGATAGCGGCGTCGATCAGCAGTGTCTCGGTGGCGCCGCAGACGCCGGTGCGGCGCATCTTGGCATTGGCCAGCACGGCGCGCGCCATGGCGGGGTCGGCGGCGGCGTGGATGTAGGTGTGGTTCAGCCCCTCGGCATGGGCCAGCACCGGCACCCGCGCCTCCTGCATCACCCGCGTCACCAGCCCCTTGCCACCGCGCGGGATGATGAGGTCGATCAGCCCCGCCGCGCCCAGCATGGCGCCGACGAAGGCGCGGTCCTGGGTGGGGGCCATCTGCACCGCGGCCTCGGGCAGCCCGGCCGCGCGCAGCCCCTCCACGATGCAGGCATGGATGGCGGCGGCCGAGCGCGCGCCCTCGCTGCCGCCGCGCAGCAGCACCGCCGAGCCGGCCTTCAGGCAGAGCCCGGCGGCATCGGCCGTCACGTTCGGGCGGCTCTCGTAGATCATGCCGATGACGCCGAGCGGCTGCGCCACGCGGCGGATGACGAGGCCGTTGGGGCGCGTCCACTCGGCCAGCACGCGGCCCGCCGGGTCGGGCAGGGCGGCGATCTCCTCCAGCCCCTGGGCCATCGCCTCCACCCGCGCCGGGTTCAGCGTCAGCCGGTCGCGGAAGGAGCTGGCGAGGTCGGGCGCGGCGGCGAGGTCGGCGGCGTTGGCGGCCAGGATGTCTGTCAGTCGGGCGCGCAGGGCGGCGGCGGCGGCGCGCAGCGCCGCGTCCTTCGACGGTCGGTCCGCCCGCGCCAGCCGGGTGGCGGCCGCGCGGGCCGCCTGGGCGACAGGGAGGATCGGGTTCGTCATCACGTCCACGGTCATGCGTTCCTCAGGGTTCGGAAGACCGGGGGAGAAGGAATTCTCCCCCGGACCCCCTCATCTTTTTTCTGTCAGAGAAGAACCAGGTCGTCGCGGTGGATGATCTCGTCCCGCCCGCGCCAGCCCAGGATGGCCTCGATCTCCTCCGAGCGGCAGCCGGCGATCTGGCGGGCCGCCTCGGCGTCATAGGCCGAGAGGCCGCGCGCCAGCTCCAGCCCGGCCTCGTCCCGCACGGAGAGCGGGTCGCCACGGCCGAACTCGCCCTCCACGCCGCGCACCCCGGCCGGCAGCAGCGAGGAGCCGGCGCGCAGCGCACGCGCCGCCCCCGCATCGACCCGCAGCACGCCGAGCGGCGCCAGGCTGCCGGCGATCCACTGCTTGCGCGCCGAGCGCCCCTCCGGCGCAGGCAGGAACCAGGAGCAGCGCGCCCCTTCCTCCAGCGCGCGCAGCGGGTTGTCCCGCTTGCCCAGCGCGATGGCCATGGCGCAGCCCGCGCCATTGGCGATGCGCGCCGCGATCAGCTTGGTCCGCATGCCGCCCGAGGAATAGCCCGGCGGCGGCTCGCCCCCCATGGCCATGATCTCGTCCGTCACGCGCTCCACCACGGGCAGGTGTCGCGCCGCCGGGTCGTTGCGCGGGTCGGCGGTGTAGAGGCCGTCGATGTCGGAGAGCAGCACCAGCGCATCGGCATGGATCATCTCGGCGACGCGGGCGGCGAGGCGGTCATTGTCGCCGAAGCGGATCTCGGCGGTGGCCACCGTGTCGTTCTCGTTGATGACGGGGACGCAGCCGAGGTCGAGCAGCGTGCCCAGCGTGGCGCGGGCGTTGAGGTAGCGGCGGCGGTCCTCGCTGTCCTCCAGCGTCAGCAGCAGCTGCGCGGCGTTCAGCCCGTGCTGCGAGAGGGCGGCCTGCCAGGCGCCGGCCAGGCGGATCTGCCCCACCGCGGCGGCGGCCTGCTTCTCCTCGAGGCGCAGCTTGCGGCGCGTCAGCCCCAGCGCCCGGCGGGCGAGCGCGATGGCGCCGGAGGAGACCAGCACCACCTCGACGCCGCGCGCGCGCAGCGCCGCCACATCGGCGGCCACGGAGGCGATCCAGCCCTCGCGCGGCGCCGCCGTCGCCTCGTCCACCACCAGGGCGGAGCCGATCTTGACGACAACGCGGCGGGCGGTGGCGAGGGAGGGAATCATCCGGGCTGGCTCTCGCGGTGGCGGTAGATGGTGTCGGCCAGGGCGCGCAGGGTCTCGGGCACGCCCTCCTGGGTGGCGCCGCTGATCAGCCGCACGGGGCGGCCGGTGGCGCGCTCCAGCGCCTTCACGCGGCTGGCGCGGGCCTGCGGCGTCATGGCGTCGGTCTTGTTCAGCGCGATGATCTCGGGCTTCTCCGAGAGGCCGCCGCCATAGCCCTCCAGCTCGGCGCGCACCGTCTCGTAGGCCCGCACGGGGTCGGGCTGGCTGCCGTCGATCAGGTGCAGCAGCACGGCGCAGCGCTCGACATGGCCGAGGAAGCGGGTGCCGAGCCCGGCGCCCTCATGCGCGCCCTCGATCAGCCCGGGGATGTCGGCCAGCACGAATTCCTCGGTGGCGTTCAGCCGCACCACGCCGAGCTGCGGCGTCAGCGTGGTGAAGGGATAGTCGGCGATCTTGGGCCGCGCCGCGCTGGCCACCGAGAGGAAGGTGGACTTGCCGGCATTGGGCAGGCCGACCAGCCCCGCATCGGCGATCAGCTTCAGCCGCAGCCAGAGCCAGCGCTCCTCGCCGGGGTAGCCCTTGTCGGCGCGGCGGGGGGCGCGGTTGGTGCTGGTCTTGAAATGCGCGTTGCCATGGCCGCCATCGCCGCCCACGCAGATGGTGGCGCGCTGGCCGGCGACGGTCAGGTCGGCCAGCACCGTCTCCTTGTCCTCGTCGAGGACGACGGTGCCGACCGGCACCTTCAGCACCACATCCTCGGAGCCCGCGCCGGTGCGGTCGGAGCCCGCGCCGTTGCCGCCCTTGCGGGCCTTGAAGTGCTGGGCGTAGCGGTAGTCGATGAGGGTGTTCAGGCCAGGCACGGCCTCGACGATGATGTCGCCGCCCTTGCCGCCATTGCCGCCATCGGGGCCGCCGAACTCGATGTACTTCTCGCGGCGGAAGGCGATGACGCCATCGCCGCCGTCACCGGCCTTCACCCAGATCTTGGCTTCGTCGAGGAATTTCATGGGGAGGTGGTCCGGGGGAGGGAATGCGGTCTTGCAACGAAAAACGGGGGCCTTGCGGCCCCCGTTCGCGGTCTATCCGGCTCGCGGAGGCGCGCGTGTTACTCGGCGGCCTGCGGCAGCGGCTCGACGGAGACGTGGACGCGGCCCTCGGCGCGGCGGGTGAACTTCACCTTCCCCTCGATGGCGGCGTGGATCGAGTGGGTGCGGCCGACGAGCACGTTGGTGCCCGGGACCATCTTCGTGCCGCGCTGGGTGACGATGATGTTGCCGGCCAGCACGTGCTCGCCGCCGAACTTCTTCACGCCAAGCCGCTTACCAGCAGAGTCGCGCCCGTTGCGGGAGGAGCCGCCGGCCTTTTTGTGCGCCATGGTTGGTGTCTCCTAAGACTGTCTGTTCAGGCCGCGGCGATGCCGGCGATGCGCAGCACGGTCTGGTGCTGGCGGTGGCCGTTCTTGCGGCGGCTGTTCTGCCGGCGGCGCTTCTTGAAGATGATGACCTTGTCACCGCGCTTGTGCTCGACAACCGTGGCGGTGACGCTGGCGCCGGCCACGATGGGCGCGCCGATCGTCAGCCCGGCCTCGCCGGAGATGGCCAGGACATCCTGGAAGGTGATGGTCTGGCCGGGTTCGGCCTCCAGCTTCTCGACGATCAGCACGGCGTCCGGGGTGACGCGGTACTGCTTGCCGCCGGTGCGGATCACTGCGTAGGTCATGGGGCGCCCTGAAAAAGCTCTGCCGTACTGGCCTGATCTGAAACGATGGTCGGCCGAGAAACGGCCATCGG
>NZ_JCACVY010000249.1:0-5143 GCF_058833935.1 Roseomonas sp. TS2
TCGATGATGCGGCCGGTGAGCGGGCCGAGCAGCGCCGTCAGCAGCAGCGCCATGGAGAAGTAGGCGTAGATCGTGGAGGTGGAGAGGCCGAGATCCTGCGCCATCGGGCGCGCCAGGATGGCGGGCAGGTAGTAGGTGGAGGCCCAGGCGAGGGTCTGGGCGATGCCCAGCGCCGTCACCGTGCGGAATTTCTCTGGATCCTGGATCATGGCCCGGCTGCGGAAGGTGCAGCCCCAGCTTCCGCGAGGCTTCCGCGCCGGGCAAGCCTTGGCGCGGGAAAAAGGCCGGGCATGAAAAAAGCCGGGGTGTCGCCACCCCGGCCCATCACTCGGTCCGGCCCGCCCTTATGCGGCGAGCTGGCTCTCGGACTTGCCCTCCAGCACCGGCTGGCGCGGCTGCGCGCTGCCGATGGCGATGCGCCGGGGCTTCAGCGCCTCGGGCACCTGGCGCTTCAGCGCCACGTTGAGCAGGCCGTTGGCGAGGTCGGCGCCTTCCACCTGAATGTGGTCGGCCAGCACGAAGCGGCGCTCGAAGGCGCGGCCGGCGATGCCACGGTGCAGGTAGCGGCGCTCCTGCTCGTTCACCGGCGCGGCCTTGCCGGAGACGACCAGCACATTGTCCTGCGCGGTGATCTCCAGGTCCTCGGGGCCGAAGCCGGCGACCGCCATGGTCAGGACATAGGCGTCCTCACCGGTCTTCTCGATGTTGTAGGGCGGGTAGGAGGGCCCCTCGGACGCGGCGCGGGCGGTGTCGATCAGCCGGGTCAGGCGGTCGAAGCCGATGGCGGAGCGGAACAGGGGGGCGGTGTCGAAAGCGTTCATGGTCAGGAGCCTTCTCAATCCAAGCAAGGGTCCGTTGCGTTGCGATCCGCCGCGCCATGCGGGCCCCACAAGGGCGGCCCCGTCGCGTCTGGATCACACCGGCGGCCCCGATCCGGGCACCGCTGGCAGGGCTGGAAATGGAAAGCGCCACCCCCTGCTTCAAGGGAGTGGCGCTCAAAAATCCGCGTCGGTGGAAGGCCCCGCGGGGCCTTGCGCATCAGCCCTTCTTGCGGGCGCCGATGCCGGCGAACTTCTTGTTGAACTTGGCGATCTGGCCGCCGGTGTCCATCACGCGCTGCACGCCGGTCCAGGCCGGGTGGGACTTCGGATCGATGTCCAGGCGCAGCGTCTCGCCCGGCTTGCCCATGCATGACCGGGTCTTGTAGGTCGTCCCGTCGGTCATGATGATGTTGATCTCGTGATAGTCCGGATGGATGTCGGGCTTCATGGCGCACTCGTCTGATTATGGAGCAGCCGATGCCGACCGGCCGCACGGAAGCGCCGCTTCTACAGGCAGCGCCCCCCCGGTGCAACCGAGCAGGCCGCGCGGCGCGCCGATTCCGCCGCCGGATTGACCGGCCGGGCGCCCCTTCCTACAGCTTGCCGCCGCGGGGCGCGGCCCCGCCTCCACCACCGGGTCAGGCGCATGAACATCCTCTCCATCCAGTCCTGGGTCGCCTACGGGCATGTCGGCAATGCCTCGGCGGTGTTCCCGCTGCAAAGGCTGGGGGCCGAGGTCTGGGCGGTGAACACGGTGCAGTTCTCCAACCACACCGGCTACGGCTCCTGGCGCGGGCAGGTCTTCGGCGCCGATCTGGTGCGCGACCTGGTGCAGGGCATCGAGGACCGCGGCGCCCTGCCCCGCTGCGACGCCGTGCTCTCCGGCTACATGGGCGATGCCGCCATCGGCGAGGCGATCCTAGAGGCGGTGGCCAAGGTGAAGGCCGCCAGCCCCGCCGCGCTCTATTGCTGCGACCCGGTGATCGGCGATGTCGGGCGCGGCGTCTTCGTCCGCCCGGGCATCCCGGAGTTCATGCGCGACCGCGCCGTGCCGGCGGCCGACATCCTCACCCCCAACCAGTTCGAGCTGGAATGGATGACGGGGATGCCCGTCACCACCCTGGCCGAGGCCAAGGCGGCGGTCGCGGCGCTGCAGGCCACCATGGCGCCGGGCGGGCCGCGCTGCGTGCTCGTCACCTCGCTGCGCGTGGCCGAGACGCCGGAGGACCGGATCGAGATGCTGGCGGCCGAGGGGGGTGCGTTCCACCGCGTCGCCACGCCGATGCTGCCGCTCTCGGTGAACGGCGCGGGCGACGCCATCGCGGCGCTCTTCCTGTTCCACCGGCTGAAGAGCGGCAGCGCCAGCGCGGCGCTGGCGGCCGCCGCCTCCTCCATCTACGGGCTGCTGCGGCGGACCTCGGAGGCGGCGTCGCGCGAGATCCTCACCGTGGCGGCGCAGGAGGAGTTCGTGGCGCCGAGCCGGGTTTTTCTCGCGGAAGGCTGCTGAGCAGAAGAAAGGCCGGGGGAAGGAATTCCCCCGGGCCCCCATCTTTCTTCTGCGAGTCTCAGGCGCGCTTCACGTTGAGGGGGAGCGCCATGCCCTTGCGGTGGCCGGTCAGGTTGCTGCGCCAGGCGCTGTCGATCAGGTACTGGCCGAGCGGGTAGTAGGGCACGTCCTGGAAGAACTGCGTCTGGATCTCGCGGCCGATGCGCTGCTGCGCGGCAAGGTCCGGCGCGTCGAACCACTGGTCGCGCAGTTCCTCCAGCTTCGGCGCGGTGGGCCAGCCAAACCAGGCATTCTGGCCGTTCGCCCGCAGCAGGGGGTGGCCGCCCGGATTGGCCAGGTCCATGCCGCCGAACAGCACGATCAGCGCGCTCCAGCCGCCCTGGCCCGGCGGGTTCTTGTTGGCGCGGCGCTGCAGCAGCGTGCCCCAATCGGAGGTGGCGCTCTCCACGTTCAGCCCGGTGCGCTGCAGCATGTCCGTCGCCACGGCGGTCAGGTTGTTGTTGTTGACGATGTCGGTGGGGTGCAGCATCACCACCTTCTCGCCCTTGTAGCCGGCGGCCTGGACGGCGCGCTTCGCCGCCTCGAAGTCGCGCGGACCGGTCAGCGCCTCCATGCCGGCGTCGGACGCCATCGGGCTGCCCTCGGGGAAGCAGCCGATCCCCTCGCGCCACAGGTCGCGGTTGTCGCCCATGATGGCGGTCATGTAGTCGGCCTGCCGGATGGCGGGCAGCAGGGCGCGGCGCAGCGCCGGGTTGTCAAAGGGCGGGTGCAGGTGGTTGGGGCGCAGCATCGCCACCGTGCCGCCGAAATCCAGCCGGTCCACCGTGATGTTGCGGCCGCGGCGCAGCAGCGGGCGCAGGTCGGGCGCCACCTGCTCCCACCAATCCACCTCGCCGGCCTGCAGCGCGGCGGCGGCCGTCGCGGGATCGGGGATGTGCTTCCACTCCAGCCGCTCGAACAGCGCCAGCTTCGGCCCCGCCGTCAGGCTGACGGCGCCGCCGGCCGGCTTGTAGCCCTCGAAGCGGCGATAGACGACCTGGCTGCCCGAGACGCGCTCCTCAGCCACGAAGCGGTAGGGGCCGGAGCCCACCACCTCGGTGAAGGCGCGGCCCGGGTCCTGCGTCGCGAAGCGCTCGGGGTAGATGAAGCAGGGGTAGGAGGAGGCCTTGGCCAGCGCGTCCAGCATCGGGCCGAAGGGGCGCTTCAGGCGGATCTCGAAGCGCCGGTCGTCCAGCGCGCGGATCTCCTCGACACGCTGCGAGAGCGTCTGGCCATGCGTGTCCCGCAGCATCCAGCGCCTGATCGAGGCCACGGCGTCGGCGGCGCGGATCGGCTCGTTGTCGTGGAAGCGGATGCCCTCGCGCAGCGTGAAGGTCCAGCGCCTGCCGTCATCCTCCACCGTGTGGCCGGCGGCGAGCTGCGGCTGCGGGCGGAAGTCGAGGTCCAGCCCGTACAGCGTGTCCCAGCAGAGATGGCCGTGGTTGCGCGTCGGGTAGGCGGTGGTGTTCAGCGGATCGAGGATGCTGAGATCGGCCTGCGGGATGAAGCGCAGCACCTGATTGGCCTCGCCCTGCGCCAGGGCCGGGCGGGCGAGGTGCGCGGCGGCGGTCAGGCCGGCGGTGCCGGCCAGGAAACTGCGTCGCTGCATGAGGAACTCCCAGATCTACGGAACACGAAGGGCGGCATTCTGCACATCCGCCCCCGCTCTTGAAGCGAAAGGATGGAGGGGCGCGGTTCAGCGCAGCGTCGAGCGCTCGGGCGAGAGGGTCCAGCCGGTGCCGATGTCGAGGGCACGGATCGCCTCCTCCGTGCGGCCGGTGGCGATGGCGGCCTCCGGCAGCGGGCCGGGCTCGCGCAGCCGGCGCAGCGTGGCCTCCGCCCCGGCGGGGAAGAGCGGCGGCACCAGCACGGCGGCGGCATCGCCCCGGCCCTCCAGCGCGCGGGCGGCCTGCGCCAGGGCCGCGATGGCCTGCTCCGGCAGCGCCGCCTCGGCCAGGCCCAGCGCGCCGCGCACCTCGCCCACCGCGCCGCGCAGCGCCAGCGTCAGCCCCGGCGGCAGGGCGGCGTAGCGCGGATCGGCGGCCAGGGTCTGCGCCAGGTATTCCAGCCGCGCGGCGGCGCGGGCGGTCTCGGCCGGGTGGCCCTGCAGCGCGGCGCCCTGGTCGGCGAAGGCGGCGGAGGCGAGGCGGGCGGCGCTGCGCACCGGGTCCTCGGCATTGGGCACCAGCTCCAGCGGCAGGCTGACCCGCGGGCGGGGCGTGCGCAGCTCCGCGCAGCCGGGCAGCACCAGGGCGGCCAGCAGCAGCGCCGTCAGGGGAAGGGCGGGGACTCGGCGCATGCGGGGCACTCCGATCAGGTCAGGCGGGCAGAATGCCGCAGCCGGCGCGGCGTGCCAAAGCGGCGGCGCGGGCGGGCTCAGCGGCGCCGCGACAGGCTGCTCATCTCGAACGGCTCCTCCGGTCCGAACTCCCAGTGGCGCAGGGCGCGCAGGGTGCCGGCATTGGCCTGGGGCAGCCGGGGCAGCTGGCCGAGGCGGCGCCACACCTCGGCGCCGCCGAGCGGGAACAGGCCCGGTGGCAGCGCGGCCGGCCCCGCCGGGTCTCCGCCCGGGGCGGTGGCCGCCGCCGCCATCGCGTCGATCACCGCCTGCGGCGGCGCGGTGGAGGGAATGCCCAGCGCGCCGCGCACCTCGTCCCGCGCCGCCAGCAGCGAGGGCGAGACCATGCCGACATCGCCGAAGCGGCCGGAGGGCAGCTCCACCGCGATGTATTCGAGTTGCGCCACGGCGAGCGCCGCCAGCGCCGGGCGGCCATGC
>NZ_JCACVY010000250.1:0-5095 GCF_058833935.1 Roseomonas sp. TS2
TCCGCGCGGGGTGGCTGGTCCGCCGGCTGGGCGAGGGCGTCGCGCACCACGGAGCGGAACTCGCGCCGGTGCAGTTCCCGCAGCACCAGCAGGCTGCTCAGGATCAGCGCCACGGGGTGCAGGATCCAGGCCAGCGCGGCCAGCCCGAAATAATAGGCGCGCAGCCCCGTGTTGAAGTGCCGCGCGGCGCGGTTGGCCACCTCGGCCGCCACCAGCGCCTGCGGGATGGCCGCCGCCGTGCGGTCCAGCCCACCCACGCAGATGCTGCAGTAGTTGAACTGCCGCAGCGCCCAGGTCAGCTCGAAGAAGGCGCGCACGAAGATGAAGATGAGCAGGAAGATCCGGATCTCCCAGGCCGCGTCGTCGGGCGGCACCTCGGCGAAGGGCACGGCGCCGAAGACGCGGCGGCCGAGATCCGGCGTGCCCAGTATCGCCACCAGCGCGCCGAGGATGAAGATGCTGGTGTTGGCCAGGAAGGAGGTGGAGGTCATCAGGTTGCCGATGATGCTGATATCGGCGATCCGGTTCTCCCGCTCCGGCACCTGCCGCATCCAGCGGCGGCGGTGCTCGTCCATCGCGGCGATGACGCTGCGGGCGCGGATGCTGGGCACCCGGTCCACCACGGCGGAATAGCCGATCCAGCAGGCGGTGAAGACGGCGAGGGCGAGCCAGTCGAGGGCGGTCAGCGGCAGGAGCATGACCCGCTGCATAGCATTGCCGTGACCCCTGCCGCAGCCCTCCAGGCGTGGCTTGTGGCGGGCGGCCTGGCGGGCGAAGCCAGGGCGCAACCATCCGCCGGGACCCTTCATGCCGATTCCCCCCGACCCGCGCGCGGCGCGGCTGGCCATCCGCCTTGTCTTCCTGGCCAATGGCGCAGTGCTGGCGGGCTGGGCGCCGCTGGTGCCGCTGGCCAAGGCGCGGCTGGGGCTGGATGAGGGGCAGCTCGGCCTGGTGCTGCTGGCGCTCGGCGCGGGCGCGATCCTGGCCATGCCGCTGGCGGGGATGCTGATCGCGCGGCATGGCAGCCGGGCGGTGAGCATCGCGGCCGGGCTGGCCTTCGCCGCGCTGCTGCCGCTGCTGGCGCTGGCGCCCGACTCGCCCGCGCTGGGGGCGCCGCTGCTGGCCCTGGCGCTGTTCGCCTTCGGTGCCGCCAACGGGCTGATGGACGTGGCGATGAACGCCCAGGCCGTGGCGGTGGAAGCGAAGGGCACGCGGCCCATCATGTCCTCCATCCACGGCATCTTCAGCATCGGCGGCCTGCTGGGGGCGGTCTCCGTCAGTCTGCTGCTGCGTGCCGGCCTCTCGCCGGTGGCGGCGGCGCTGGCTCTGGGCATGGCGGCCATGGCGCTGCTGGCGGCGCAGGCCCGCGCCCTGCTGCCGCGCGCCGAGGACCGGCCGGGCGATGGCCACGGCTTCGCCCTGCCGCGGGGGCCGGTGCTGGCCTTCGGGCTGCTCTGCTTCATCATGCTGCTGGCGGAGGGCTCGATGATCGACTGGAGCGCCGTCTACCTGGTGCAGCAGCGCGGCATGGAGGTGGCGCTGGCCGGGCTCGGCTTCGGCGCCTTCTCGGTGGCGATGGCGGCGGCCCGGCTTTCGGGCGATGCGCTGAACGCCCGGCTCGGGCCGGTGCGGCTGCTGCGGGGCGGGGCGCTGCTGGCGGCGCTGGGGCTGGCCGTGGTGGTGGTGCTGCCGCAGGCCTGGGGGGCGCTGCTGGGCTTCGTACTGGTGGGGCTTGGCATCGGCAATGCCGTGCCGCTGCTGTTCAGCGCCGCGGGCCGGCTGCCGGGGGTGGCGCCCGGCACCGCCATCGCCGCGGTGGCGACGCTGGGCTATGCCGGGCTGCTGGCCGGCCCGGCGCTGATCGGCTTCGCCGCGCGGCTCACCAGCCTGCCCGTGGCGCTGGCCGGGGTGGCGCTGCTGGTGCTGGCCGTGGCGGCGTGGGCCGGCATCGCGCGCAACGAGGCCGGCCGCTGAGGGGAGGCTACTCCTTCCCCTCCGCCGTGCGGCGGGACCAGATGGCGGTGTCGATGCGCGGCGCCACCTCCGGCATGCTCTGCGCCAGGAACACCGGCAGCTGGCCGGCTTTGCGCTGTTCCAGATAGTCGCGCGTCAGCCGTGCCACCTGGCCGGAGAGCAGCAGGATGGCGACGAGGTTGATGGTGGCCATCAGCCCCATCGAGGCATCGGCGGCGTTGAACACGCTGGCCACGCTCTCCATCGCGCCCCAGAACACCATGCCGAGCAGCGCCAGCCGCAGCACCGCGCGGCCCAGCCGGCCATTGCCGCCGAGGAAGGTGAGGGCGCTCTCGGCATAGGCGTAGTTGCCGATGATCGAGGTGAAGGCGAAGAAGAAGATGGCCACCGCCACGAAATAGGGGCCGGAGGCGCCGATATGCGCCTCCATCGCCGCCTGGGTGAGCTGGGTGCCGGTGGGGCCGCCGGCCGGGTCCAGCGTGCCGGAGAGCAGGATCAGCAGCGCCGTGGCGGTGCAGATCAGCAGCGTGTCGATGAACACGCCGAGCGCCTGCACGAAGCCCTGGCTCGCCGGGTGGTGCGGGTCGGGCGTGGCGGCGGCGGCGATGTTGGGGGCGCTGCCCATGCCGGCCTCGTTGGAGAACAGGCCGCGCTTCACGCCGTTCAGCATGGCGGCCGCCATGGCGCCGGCCACGCCGCCCGCCGCCGGCTCCAGCCCCAGCGCGCTGCGGAAGATGAGGCCGAGCATCGCCGGCACCTCGCCCGCATGGGACAGCACCGCGTAGAGCGCCACCGCCAGATAGGCCGCCGCCATGAAGGGCACCACCACCGAGGCCACGCGTGCGATCAGCCCGATGCCGCCGAAGATGATGACGCCCGAGAGCACCGCCAGCCCGAGCCCGGTGGCGGGCTTGGGCAGGCCGAAGGCGCCCTCCATGGCATCGGCGATGGAATTGGCCTGCACGGCGTTGAACACCAGCCCGAAGGAGAGGATGAGGCAGGCCGAGAACAGCGCCCCTGCCCAGGGCGCGCCGAGCCCGCGGGCGATGTAGAAGGCCGGCCCGCCGCGATACTGCCCCTCGCCATCGCGGATCTTGTAGAGCTGCGCCAGGCTGCTCTCGGCGAAGGCGGTGGCCATGCCGAGCAGCGCCACCAGCCACATCCAGAAGATGGCGCCGGGCCCGCCCAGCTGCAGCGCCACCGCCACGCCGGCGATGTTGCCGGTGCCGACGCGCGAGGCAAGGCTGGTGCACAGCGCCTGGAAGGGCGAGATGCCCGCGCGGTCCGCTGCGCGGGAGCCGCTGACGGCGCGCAGCATCTCGGGGAAGTGGCGGATCTGCAGGAAGCCGAGGCGCAGCGTGAAATAGGCGCCCACGGCCAGCAGGCCATAGATCAGGACATAGTCCCAGAAGAGGGTGTTCAGGAAACCGATGATGCTGTCCATGGCGCCGGCCGTTCCTCCCCGCGCGGGCGGAGGCGGCGGTATGCGCGCGGCCCGTCCCGGCTGAGGGATGAAGCGCACAGCCCGCGCTCGCGTTGCCCGCCGCCGCGGCGAAAGCGGCGGCCATGAAAAAGGGCGGGCGCCCTGGAGGCGCCCGCCCGCGTCAGGCCCGCAAGGGCGGGAGCCTCAGAGGCCCATCTTCTTCTTCAGGTTCTCGTCCAGCTTGGCCAGGAAGTTCTGGGTGTTCAGCCAGGGCTGGTCCTTGCCGATCAGCACGGCGAGGTCCTTCGTCATGTGGCCGCTCTCGACGGTCTCGATGCAGACCTGCTCCAGCGCGTTGGCGAAGTCGGTGACATCCTGGGTGCCGTCGAACTTGCCGCGATAGGCGAGGCCACGGGTCCAGGCGAAGATCGAGGCGATCGGGTTGGTGCTGGTCTCGCGGCCCTTCTGGTGCTCGCGGTAGTGGCGCGTCACCGTGCCATGGGCGGCTTCCGACTCAACCGTGTTGCCGTCCGGGGAGAGCAGCACCGAGGTCATCAGGCCGAGCGAGCCGAAGCCCTGCGCCACGATGTCGGACTGCACGTCGCCATCGTAGTTCTTGCAGGCCCAGATGTAGCCGCCTTCCCACTTCAGGGCGGAGGCCACCATGTCGTCGATCAGGCGGTCCTCGTAGGTCAGGCCGCGCTTCTCGAACTCGGCCTTGAACTCGGCGTCGTAGATGGCGCGGAAGATGTCCTTAAAGGTGCCGTCATAGGCCTTCAGGATGGTGTTCTTGTGGCTGAAGTAGACCGAGTAGTTGCGCGCCAGGCCGTAGTTGAAGGAGGCGCGGGCGAAGCCCTCGATCGACTTGCTCAGGTTGTGCTGCATCATCGCGGCACCGGCACCCTTGAAGTCGAACTGGCCGATCTCCTGCGGCTCGCCGCCCTCGGGGGTGAAGGTCATCTTCACCGTGCCGGCGCCCGGCACCTTCATCTCCACCGCGCGGTAGATGTCGCCATAGGCGTGGCGGCCGACGACGATCGGCTTCGACCAGTGCGGCACCAGGCGGGGCACGTTCTGGCAGATGATCGGCTCGCGGAAGATGGTGCCGTCGAGGATGTTGCGGATGGTCCCGTTCGGGGACTTCCACATCTTCTTCAGGCCGAACTCCTTCACCCGCGCCTCGTCGGGCGTGATGGTCGCGCACTTCACGCCCACGCCGTACTGCTTGATGGCGTTGGCGGCGTCGACCGTCACCTGGTCATCGGTCTGGTCGCGGTACTCGATGCCGAGGTCGTAGTACTTCAGGTCCACATCCAGGTAGGGGACAATCAGCTTGTCCTTGATGAACCCCCAGATGATGCGGGTCATCTCATCGCCGTCGAGCTCGACGACGGGGTTCTTCACCTTGATCTTGGCCATGCTGATCCTCGTCTGGACGCCTGCGTTCGCCGCCAGGGCCGCAGGAGAGGCGGCCGGGACATTCTGGCGACAGGGTGGCGCGGACAATCGCACCGGGCGCTGCACGGGGCAAGGGTGCCATGGGCCGATCCGGTGCCAGGGCGAGAGGGGCCAGGGCGAGCGGCGGACAACTGCCGGGGCCGGGGCGCGTTAAGGGGTTCCCGGACCCAATCCCGAACCCGGCAACAAGGAATTCCCGCGCATGAGCATCTTCGGCTCCATCCTGTCCAAGATCACGGG
>NZ_JCACVY010000251.1:0-5086 GCF_058833935.1 Roseomonas sp. TS2
GGCGGTCGCTCTCCACCCGCGCAGGCCGCCCCGCCGGGCCCAGCTCCGCCACGCATTCCCGCCGCTCGCCATCCGGCCGCTCCAGCCGCACCAGCGCCCTGCCATGGTTCATCGGCAGCGCCGCCGTTGCCGCGCTCCCGGGCGCCGCCTGCAGGCAGGCCACCAGGGCCGGCGCCATCTGCGGAAGGCGGGCGAAGCCGCCCTCCCCCTCCTGCGCCAGGGCGGGCATGGCGCCCGCGATCGACAGTGCGAATCCGAGGCGGCGGAGGGCGGCGGGCATGGCTCAGTGGATCTCCTTCGATCGCGCCAGCGCCTCCCGCAGCTTCGCCACGGAGAAGTCGCCGGATTTGCACAGGTCGAGGATCACCTTCTCCCGCCGTGCCCCCAGCTCGATGGCGGGCAGGATCTGGCGCACCGCCTCGTGCGGGATGACCACCGCGCCGTGCCGGTCGGCATGCACCACGGCGTCATGCGCGCAGGCCATGCCATGCACCGACACATCCTGGCCATAGGCCACCATGTGGACATAGGCATGGCTCGGGTTCACCACCCCGCCGAGAATCTGGAACTCCGGCGCCAGCGCGTCGATGTCGCGGAAGGAGCCGTTGGTGACGCAGCCCTGCGCGCCCAGCGCCTTGTGCACGGCGGAATGCACCTCGCCCCAGAAGGCGCCGTAGCCCGGCGTGTCGTCCAGGTCCTGCAGCACCACGATGGTCGGCATCGCCGCCTCGGCGACGTATTCGTACCAGCCCGTGCGCACGGCGTGGTCCACCTCCGCCGGACGGCCGGAGGGGGCGGCGGCGCGAATCGTGCCGGTGCGCGCCAGGCCGCAGACCGGCCGCAGCGTCACATCGGCCGCCACCAGCGGCCGCACCGTGTAGCCGTGGCCGCGCCGCTGCGGCGCCACCAGCTCCAGCGCGTTGCAGATGGTGGGGGTGTCCCAGGCCCGCAGCGCCTCGAGATCGGCGGCGGTGAACGGGTATCCGGCCATGTGTTTCCTCCCCTGGCTCTGCGGGAAGCTTCGCCCCGTGCCGGCCCCGGGTCAAACCCGCGGCGGCCGAATTCCGGCCCGTGGCTTGGCGCCCCGGGGCCCGAGAGAGTAGCGTGGCGGGCGCACGCAACCCCGCCTCTCCATCCACCGCCTTTCCACCACCTGGAGCAGCATGGACGCCAGCCGGCCGGCCGCCACGCCACCCTTGTCAGCCGGCTCCGCGCCGCAACCCGCCGCTCCGCAGCCGCAATGGGCCGTGCGTGGCGGCGCGGCCGGGCCCGACCGCCTGTCGATCTGGTTCGGCCGCATCGGCGCGCGCGCCATGGTGATCGCCGCCCTGGTGCTGGCCGTCGTGCTGCTGCTCAGCGGCACCGCCCTGTTCACCAGCCGGCACCAGGCCGCCCTGATCGAGCAGATCGGCGTGCGCGACCGGCAGGCCGATGCGGCGGTGGACGCCCTCTCGCACGACGTGGCCGAGTTCTCCGCCCGCTTCGCCGGCGTGCTGGCCGGCATGCTGCGCCCCCGCGAGGCGGCGCCCCGCGTCGAGGAGGGCAGCGCGGCCGTCCTGCAAAGCTTCGCCCGCGTCGATGCGCTGCTGCGGCAGGAGCTGGACCCCGCCCTGCTGGGCGGCGGCCGCGACATGGCCGCCCGCCTGCCGGCGCTGGTGGCGCGCATCCGCGCCGCCCTGCTCGGCCCGTCCGGCGAGCCGCTCGGCCCGCTGCACGAGGAATGGCTGGACCACATGACGACCTATGGCCGCGTCGCCCAGGCCGCCCGCGCGCTGGTGCAGGAACGCGGGGCGCGCAGCGTGGAGGAGGCGCAGGCGCTGGCGGCGCAGGCCCGGCGCATCGTGCTGGCCGTGGCCATCGCCGGGCTGGCCGTCAGCTTGCTGGTGCTGGTGGTGCTGGTGCGGCTGATCGCCCGCCCCGTCACCCGCATCGCCGCCGCGATGGACGCGCTCTCGCACGGCCAGCTGGAGGCCGAGGTGCCCGAGACCGGCCGTGCCGACCAGCTCGGCGACATGGCCCGCGCCGTGCTGGTGTTCAAGGACAGCCTGCTGGCGACGCGGCGGCTGACCGAGCAGGCGGCGGAGAATGCGCGCCGCACCGCCATCGCCACCACCCAGGCCTCGGACGCCATCGGCCAGGTGAGCGACGGCGCGCTGACCCAGCTCACCGAGCTGCGCCAGGTGGGCGAGGCGCTCTCCCAGACGCGGGAGGCGATCGGCGAGGTGGCGCGCACCACCATCCTCTCCAACGACCGGGCGCAGGACGCGCAGGCGCTGCTCGCCGCCAACCTGGCCAAGGTGCGCAGCCTGATCGGGCTGGTGGACGCGGTGGGCGACGACACCGAGCGGGTGACGCGCATCGCCGCCACCATCGCCAAGATCGCGACGCAGACCAACATCCTGGCGATCAACGCCGCGATCGAGGCGGCGCGCGCCGGCGAGCATGGCCGCGGCCTCGCCGTGGTGGCCGAGGAGGTGCGGGCGCTGGCCGCCAGCACCGAGCAGATGGCGCAGGAGATCGCCGATGTCGTGCGCGTCGCCGGCCGGCGCACGCGCGAGGGCAGCGGCACCGCCGCCGCGGTGGGCGAGGACATGGACACGCTGGAGCGCTTCGTGGCGGAGAGCGCCCGCCTCTCCGGCGTCATCGCCGTGGCGATGGAGCAGCAGCAGGCGACGGTGGTCGAGATCAATGCCCGCGTCGACACGCTGGCGCGCATCGGCCAGTCCAACGCCACGGCGGCGGAGGAGATCACCGTGACCATGATCGACCTGGCGAAGCTCGCCTCGGAGACGCGCAGCGTGGTGGAGAGCATGGCGGGGCGCGGCGCATGAGCGGCGAGGCGGGAGGCGCCGCCGGCGTGGCGCTGCTGGTGGTCGATGACAGCCCGTTCAACCGGCTGATGCTGCAGCGCCGGCTGCAGGCGCTGGGCTACCTCAACGTCACCATGGCCGAGGACGGCACGCAGGGGCTCGCCGCGATCGCCGCGCAGCGCTTCGACGTGGTGCTGCTCGACCTCGAGATGCCCAATCTCGACGGCATCGGCGTGCTGGAGCGGCTGCATGCCGGGCGCGGGACGGCGCCGCCCGTCATCGTCATCTCGGCGTTGACCGAGATGGACAAGATCGTCCGCTGCATCGAGCTCGGCGCCGAGGATTTCCTGCCGAAATCCTTCGACCCGCCGCTGCTGCGCGCCCGCCTCGGCGCGGTGCTGGAGAAGAAGCGGCTGCGCGGCCTCGCCGAGCAGCGCCTGGCCCTGCTGGAGGCGGAGCTGGAGAGCGCCCGCGCCGCCCAGCTCTCCCTGGTGCCGCGCGACTTCGCCGCCATCGCGCCCCCCGGCCTCGACCTCTGGGCGGCGATGGTGCCGGCGCGGCAGGTGGGCGGCGACCTGTACGACGCCTTCCGCCTGCCCTCCGGCGCCCTGCTGGTGACGGTGGGCGACGTGGCCGGCAAGGGCGCGCCGGCCGGCCTGACCATGGCGCGCAGCCTCGGGCTGATCCGCGCCACCGCGCTGCTGCTCTCGGCCGGCGGCGCGCTGCCCGACCCCGCCGCCATCGTCGCCTGCGCCAATGACGACCTGACGCGCGGCAATGAGGACCAGACCTTCGTCACCCTTGTGCTCGCCATCATCGACCCGGCCAGCGGCGCGGGCCGGCTGTGCCTGGCCGGGCACGAGCCGCCCTTCCATCTCTCCGCCGCCGGCGGCGTGGCGCCGCTGCCGGGGCTGACCCGGCAGCCCGCCCTGGGCGTGCTGGAGGGCTTCGCCTACGCCAGCGACGCGCTGGCCCTCGCCCCCGGCGAAGGGCTGCTGCTCTACACCGACGGCGTGACCGAGGCGGAGGATGGCGGGGGCGAATTCTTCGGCCGCGAGCGCCTGCACGGCCTGCTTGCCCCGCACGCCACGGCGCCGGCCCGGCAGGCGGTGGAGGCGGTGCTGCGGGCGGTGGAGGGCTTCGCCGCCGGGGCGCCGCAGGCGGACGACATCACCCTGCTCGGCCTGCGCAAGGCCTGAGGCGGCGCCGGCTTCACAGCCGGAGGAGCGCGGCCTAGCCTGCCCTTCTTTCCACGGAGAATGGCTGGTCATGACGCTGCGCAAGACGGCCCTGGCCCTGGCGGGCCTGTGTTTCGGGATGCTGGCGGCCGGTCCGGCGCCGGCGGCCGACCCGCCCACCGCTTCCCGCACGCTCGCCGGCATCCGCGCCCGCGGCAGCGTCGTCTGCGGCGTGCAGAACGACAATCCGCCCTTCTCCCTGCCCGACAGCCAGGGCCAGTGGCGCGGGATGGATGTCGATTCCTGCCGGGCGCTCGCCGCCGCCACGCTGGGCGATGCCGCGAAGGTCACCATCCGCCCCATCACCGGGCTGACGCGCTTCCCCTCGCTGCAGAGCGGCGAGGTGGACGTGCTGTTCGGCAGCACCACCTGGACGACGACGCGCGAGAGCGCGCTCGGCCTCGTCTTCGCCGGCGCCAACTACTACAGCGGCCAGGGCTTCCTGGTGCATTCCAGGCTCGGCGTGAAGACGCTGAAGGAACTGGACGGCGCCTCGGTCTGCGTGCCGCCCGGCTCGACCACCGAGCTGATCATGCAGGACTGGGCGCGCAAGAACGGCGTCAGCTTCCAGCCCGTGGTGATCGACGACCCGAACCAGATCCAGTCCACCTTCCTCAGCGGCCGCTGCGACGCCTTCACCCGCGACCTGACCGGCCTCTCCGGCTTCCGCTCCCGCCAGGGCAAGCCGGAGGCGTACACGCTGCTGCCCGAGTTCATCTCGATGGAGCCGCTCGGCGCCTTCATCCGCAAGGGCGACGATGGCTGGCTGGACATCGTCCGCTGGACCCAGCTCGCCCTGGTGGCGGCGGAGCAGATGGGCGTCACCGCCGGCAATGCCGCGGATCAGGCGGCCTCGGCCAACCCCGACATCCGCCGCCTGCTGGGGGCGGAGGGCGAGGTCGGCCCCAGCATGGGGCTGGAGAAGGGCTGGGCGCTGGCCGCCATCCGCGCCGTCGGCAACTATGGCGAGATGTGGGAGCGCAACGTGCGGCCGATGGGGCTGGAGCGCGGCAACAACCGCCTGTGGGACCAGGGCGG
>NZ_JCACVY010000252.1:0-4959 GCF_058833935.1 Roseomonas sp. TS2
ATCTTGGCAGGCATGACCCAGACCACGGATTTCGGCTTCCGCGAAGTGCCCAGGGACGCCAAGGCGTCGATGGTGCGGGAGGTGTTCGACAGCGTCGCGCCCAAATACGACGTGATGAACGACCTGATGTCGCTCGGCCTGCACCGGGCCTGGAAGCAGATCTTCGTGGCCGCCATCGCCGCCGGCCCGCGCGAGACGCTGCTCGACCTCGCCGCCGGCACGGGCGATGTGGCGTTCCTGGCCAAGAAGCGCGGCGCGGGCCGGGTCATCCTGTCCGACATCAACGCCGCGATGCTGAATGTCGGCCAGAACCGCGCCCTGCAGAAGGGGCTGGCGGAGGGGCTGACCTATGTCTGCTCCGACGCCGAGCGCATCCCGCTGCCGGATGCCAGCGTCGAGAAAGTCTCCATGGCCTTCGGCCTGCGCAACTGCACCGACAAGGACGCGGTGCTGCGCGAGGCGCACCGCGTGCTGCGCGTCGGCGGGCGGATGCATGTGCTGGAATTCTCCCGCCTGGAGATCGACGCGCTGCGGCCGCTCTACGATGCCTGGTCGTTCAAGGCGCTGCCGGCCATCGGCGGCCGCATCGCCCAGGATTCGGAGAGCTACCAGTACCTCGCCGAGAGCATCCGCATGTTCCCCGACCAGCCGACGCTGGCGGGCATGATGGAGCGCGCCGGCTTCGAGCGGGTGAAGTGGCAGAACCTCTCGGGCGGCATCGTCGCCATCCATACCGGCTGGAAGCTTTAGGCCCCTCATGCCGGCGGGGAAGCATGTGCTGCTCGTCGTCTCGGGCAGCGTCTCCGCCTACAAGGCGCTGGAGCTGACGCGGCTGCTGCGCAAGGCCGGCGCCCGCGTCACGCCCGTGCTGACGGCCGGCGGCGCCCGCTTCGTCACGCCGCACGCGCTGCAGGCCATCGCCGGGGAGCCGGTGCACCAGGATCTCTGGTCGCTCCAGGGGGAGGCGGATGTCGGCCATATCCGCCTGGCGCGGATGCCGGATCTGGTGGCCGTGGTGCCCGCCTCGGCCGACCTGCTGGCGAAGATGGCGCATGGCCTGGCCGACGACCTCGCCACCACCGTGCTGCTGGCGACGGAGCGGCCGGTCCTGGTGGCGCCGGCGATGAACTGGGCGATGTGGGGCCATGCCGCGACGCGGGCCAACATGGCCCTGCTGCAAGCGCGCGGCGTGCGGGTGGTGGGGCCGGGCACCGGCGCCATGGCCGAGGCCGAAAGCGGGCCGGGCCGCCTGGCCGAGCCGGCCGAGATCTTCCAGGCCATCGCCGCGCTGCTGGCGCCGCCCGCAGCCGAGCCGCAAATACCACAGGCGGCGGGGCCGCTCGCCGGGCGGCATGTGCTGGTCACCAGCGGCCCGACGCACGAGCCGATCGACCCGGTGCGCTACATCGCCAACCGCAGCAGCGGCCGCCAGGGCCACGCCATCGCCGCCGCGCTGGCGGCGCTGGGGGCGCGCGTCACCCTCGTCTCCGGCCCGGTGGCGCTGCCGGACCCGGGGGGGGTCTCGGTGGTGCATGTGGAGAGCGCGCGCGAGATGCTGGCCGCCTGCGAGACCGCCCTCCCCGCCGACGCCGCCATCTGCGCCGCCGCCGTGGCCGACTGGCGCAGCGCCGGGGAGGCCACCCAGAAGCTGAAGAAGGTGCCGGGCGCGCCGCCGCCGCCGCTGGCGCTGGCGCTGAACCCGGACATCCTGGCCACGCTCGCCGCCCATGCGCGGCGCCCTGGCCTGGTGGTGGGCTTCGCCGCCGAGACGGAGAACGTGGTGCCCAACGCCATCGCCAAGCGCCGGCGCAAGGGCTGCGACTGGATCGTGGCCAACGACGTCTCGGGCGACGTGATGGGCGGCGCCGAGAACACCGTGCACCTGGTGACCGAGGCCGGGGTCGAGGACTGGCCGCGCCTGCCCAAGGCCGAGGTGGCGGCACGCCTCGCCGCGCGTGTCGCCACGCAGCTTGCCGAACCGGAGACCCGCCCCGCATGAGCACCGCCACCATCGCCGTCCGCCGCCTGCCCCATGCCGAGGGGCTGCCGCTGCCGGCCTACGCCACGGCGGGCGCCGCGGGCTTCGACCTGCTGGCCGCCGTGGACGCGCCGCTGACCATCGCCCCCGGCGCCCGCGCCCTGGTGCCCACCGGGCTGGTGATGGCGCTGCCCGAGGGGCACGAGCTGCAGATCCGCCCGCGCTCCGGCCTGGCGCTGAAGCACGGCATCGTGCTGCCCAACAGCCCTGGCACCATCGACGAGGACTACCGGGGCGAATTGCAGGTCATCGTGATGAACGCGGGCACGGAGCCGTTCACGGTGGAGCGCGGCATGCGCATCGCCCAGGGCGTGCTGGCGCCCGTCACCCGTGCCGCCTGGGCCGAGGTGGCGGCGCTGCCGGAGACGGCGCGCGGCGGCGGCGGCTTCGGCAGCACCGGCCACTAGCCACCGCGCCGGCAGGCGGGCAGGCACGGGATTCATGGGAAGGGAGCCGCGGGCTCCCTTTTCCACATCCGCCCCCCACTCCTTATCGGCGACTCCCCCGGGGCCGGTTTCCCGGTGCCGGCGACGCACGCCAGCAATCGAACATAGAAAAAACGAAACGGTTGCAAGCCCAACAGAACAAATTTTTGAAATAATAGTTTCCGGTATATCAACAACGGCATCAATAACAGGATCGTTATAAGCATTCATTGCCCGGCAGGGCCTGTCTTGATTGACGCGAATCTCCGGAAGGCAGCTAAATCCCCTTGCTAGTTCAATCCAGCGGGGAAGCAGCAAATGGCAGCGCCAGCCAACAACGATATTATCAACGCCATTGCCATCAACCCGGGTGCCAGCCTGGTCGGCACAACCGTCGAGGCCTCGGCGCAGGAAGGCGAATCCAACTATTTCGGCGGCACCAGCAGCGTCTGGTACAGCTTCACCCCGGCCGCGAACGGCGCGGTCGCCTTCAGCTTCGGCCCCGGATCGGCCGCCGAGAGCCTCATCATCTGGTCCGCGCCCGCGGGCACGGCGCCTTCCATCGCCAGCCTCGGCGGCGTGACGAACAATGGCGGCAGCGCCTCCTCCGTGCAGTTCTTCGCCCGGGCCGACCAGACCTACTACCTGCAGGTGGGCAGCATCCCGGGCACCGAGGGCGAGTTCACCCTCGCCTCCGTGCCACCTGACCCGGCGATCGACGTCACCCCGCCGGACGCGCCGGTGATCGGCGCCATCACCGACCTTCAAAACAACCCGGTCGCCGACACCGTCACCGTCGACACGCTGGTCTTCACCGGCACGGCCGAGCCCGGCGCCACGGTGACGCTGCGGCAGAATTTCGGCGGGCAGGACACGGATGCCGGCGCGGTGGTCGCCGCGGATGACGGCACCTGGCGGATCGAGGTTCCCGGCCTGGTCGCCGGCGACTACCTGTTCGGCGCCGTGGCGGCGGATGCGGCCGGCAACGCCTCGCTGACCGCCTCGCAGATCTTCGACTTCACCATCACCCCGACCGATCAGACCGACACCACCCCGCCGGATGCGCCCGTCATCGTCGCCATCGCCAACAGCGAGGGCGCCGTCGCGGACGGTGTCTCCGCCCTGCCCGTGCTGACGCTCTCCGGCACCGCCGAGGCGCTCAGCACCATCACCGTGTTCAACGGCAACGAGACGGTGGGCACGCCGGTCACCGCCGACGCCGAGGGCAACTGGACCTTCACCACCCCCTCCCTGCCCGAAGCCAGCTACAGCTTCACCGCCACCGCCACCGACGCGGCCGGCAACATCTCCACCACCAGCCCGACCCCCGCGGTGGTCGAGATCGACCTGCCCGCCGGCGGCACCCTGGAGGCTCCGGCGGCCCTGGCGCTGGACCCGGGCAGCGACAGCGGCACCGTCGGCAACGGCATGACCACCGACGCGACTCCGACCATCACCGGCACCGCCGCCGACGGGCTGACCGTCACCCTCTACAATGGCGAGACCGTGCTGGGCTCGGCCGTGGCCGAGGGCGGCACCTGGACGATCACGCCCGAGCAGGCGCTGGCCGCCGGCACCTACCAGCTCACCGCCATCGCCAGCGATGCGGAGGGCAACGCCTCCGACCTGTCCGACCCGCTGGCGCTGACCATCAATGCCTTCCGTGACCCCGCGGGCTTCCCGTCCGACGCCCCGGCCTTCGACGCCCAGTACTACCTGGCGATGAATCCGGACGTGGCCGCGGCCGGCGCCGACCCGCTGGCCCACTACATGGAGTTCGGCTGGCACGAGGGGCGCGACCCGAACGCCCTGTTCGACGTCGCCTACTACCTGAACCAGAACCAGGACGTCGCCGCGGCGGGGATCGACCCGCTGGCCCACTACACGGATTTCGGCTGGCGCGAGGGGCGCGAGCCCAGCTACGCCTTCAGCGGCGACCTCTACCTGCAGAACAACACCGACGTGGCCGAGGCCGGCCTCAACCCGCTGGTGCATTACCTCTACTTCGGCATGGCCGAGGAGCGGGCCGCCTTCCAGTCCACCCCGGAGGTGACCGGCCCGCAGAACCCGCTGGTCGACGCCCAGTTCTACTTCGAGAACAACCCCGACGTCGCCGCCTCGGGCATCGACCCGTCGCGCCACTTCGCCGAGTTCGGCTGGGAGGAAGGCCGCGACCCGAACGCCTTCTTCGACGTGGACTACTACCTCGCCACCTACAGCGACGTGGCCGAGGCTGGCCTCGACCCGCTCCAGCACTACCTGGAGTTCGGCGCGCGGGAGCAGCGCGACCCGAGCGCGGCCTTCTCGACCAGCGGCTACCTGGCCGCGAACGCCGACGTGGCGGCCGACGGGATCAACCCGCTGCAGCACTACCTGCAGTTCGGCATCGCCGAGGGCCGCCTGCCCGTGCCCGTGACGGTGCTCGAGCCGGTGCCCGACCTGGTGTGAGGAAAGCTCGGCCCGGCGGACACCGCCGGGCCGGATGCCAAGGCCGGC
>NZ_JCACVY010000253.1:0-4920 GCF_058833935.1 Roseomonas sp. TS2
CCTGCCAATGGGCGTTGTTGGAGAGGCTGAGCTTGGCCAGCGGGTCCTCCTCCAACGCGTCGGCGCCGCATTGCAGCATGATGGCCTGCGGGCGGAGGTGGCGGATCACCGGCATCACCGCATGGTGCAGCAGGTAGGCGAATTCCGTGTCGTTCAGCCCCTGCGGCACGGGGATGTTGCGGGCGTGCCCTCCGGCGCGGTCCTCCAGCAGGCCCGTGTACGGCCAGCGCCCCGCCTCGTGGATGGAGAGGGTGAAGACGCGCGGATCGTCATGGAAGGCGTCCTGAACCCCATCGCCGTGATGCGCGTCGATGTCGAGGTAGAGGATGTTGGTCAGGCCGAGGTCCAGCCAGGCGAGCAGGCCGAGCACCGCGTCGTTCAGGTAGCAGAAGCCGCTGGCACGGTCCGGCCGGCCGTGGTGGGTGCCGCCCCCTGGCACATGCACGGTGCCGCCCTGCGCGGTGAGGCGCGCGGCCAGCATGACACCGCCGGCGCCGGTGGCGGGGCGGCGGAACACCTCGCGATAGACCGGGTTGCCGCGCGCGCCGATGTGGTGGCGCTCGCGCGCTTCGGGCGGCACGTCCTGCGCCGCCTCGGCCGCCACCAGCGCCGCGATGTAGTCCGGGTGGTGGAAGCGGGCGAGCTGCTCCGGCGTGGCGCGCGGGCTGTCGATGTAGCGGGCCGGGTCCAGCCAGCCCAGCGCGCCGATCAGGTCCAGCGCCGTGGAGACGCGGGGGATGGCGAGCGGGTGCTTCGGCCCGTAGGTCGATTTGCGGTAGATCTCGGACCCGATCAGCAGCGGCGCTTCCATCGGCGCAGCATGTGGGGCGGCGCCCCGCTTCGCAAAGGGTCGGCTTGCGCCGCTGTCATCGCAGCGGCATAGAGTTGTCATCCTCCGGGGGGAGTCCGATTCGCGGGCTGAGAGGCAGGGATGGGCCCTGCGACCCCTAGAACCTGATCCGGGTCATGCCGGCGAAGGGATCGGTGATCGCAATGGCGCCCTCGCTTGGCGTGTCCCTGCCTGGAATCCGTCTCGGCGGCCGTGCCGTGCTCGGCCGGCTCGCGCTCGATTTCGCCGGTGGCGAGGTCACGGCGCTGCTCGGCCCCTCCGGCGTCGGCAAATCCACCCTGCTGCGGCTGCTGGCCGGGCTGCTGCCGGCGCCCGAGGGCACCCGCATCGCCCCCGCCGATGGCCTGCCGCTCGCCGGCCGCATCGCCTGGATGGGCCAGCAGGACCTGCTGCTGCCCTGGCTGACGCTGGCGGAGAATGTCGGCCTCGGCACCCGGCTGCGCGGGCAACGCCCCGATGCGGCGCGGGCGCGCGACCTGATCGCGGCGGTGGGGCTGGCGGGGCGCGAGCGCGCCCGCCCGGCCGAGCTTTCGGGCGGCATGCGGCAGCGCGCGGCGCTGGCCCGCACGCTGATGGAAGACCGCCCCTTCGTGCTGATGGACGAGCCCTTCTCGGCGGTGGACGCGCCGACCCGGCACCGCCTGCAATCCCTGGCTGCCGGATTGCTCCAGGGACGCACCGTGCTGCTGGTGACGCACGACCCGCTGGAGGCGCTGCGCCTCGCCCACCGCGTGCTGGTGCTGCGCCCCGGCGAGGACGGCGCCGTGCCCGAGGATCACCCGATGCCCCCTTCCCCGCCGCTGCGCGCCGCGCACGACCCGGATGTGCTGGCCGCCCAGGCGGCGCTGCTCGAACGTCTGGCGGAGGCGGCATGAGGCCGCTCATCGCCGCGATCGGCCTGCTGCTGGCCTGGGAAGGCTATGTGTGGTGGAGCGAGGTGCCCCCCTTCCTGCTGCCGGCGCCGACGCGCGTGGCCGCGGCGCTGGTGGCGCGGTGGGACATCCTGCTCGGCCATGCCGGCACCACCGCCACCGAGATCGTCCTTGGCCTGCTGCTCGGCACGCTGCTCGGCATGGGCACGGCGCTGC
The DNA here is from genome assembly GCF_058833935.1 of Roseomonas sp. TS2. Lineage (NCBI taxonomy): Bacteria > Pseudomonadati > Pseudomonadota > Alphaproteobacteria > Acetobacterales > Roseomonadaceae > Roseomonas > Roseomonas sp. TS2. The sequence continues at coordinate 1,939 of NZ_JCACVY010000253.1, forward strand.
TGCTGGCGGCCTGGCGCGGCGCGCGGCGCTGGGTGCTGCCGCTGCTGATCGCCAGCCAGGCCATCCCGGTCTTCGCCATCGCGCCGCTGCTGGTGCTGTGGCTGGGCTATGGGCTGGCCAGCAAGGTGGCCATGGCCACGGTGATCATCTTCTTCCCCGTCGCCACCGCCTTCTATGACGGGCTGCGCCGCACCGAGCCGGGCTGGCTCGACCTCGCAGCCACCATGGGCGCCGGGCGCGCCGCCGTGCTGTGGCGCATCCGCGTGCCGGCGGCGCTGCCCGGCCTGGCCTCCGGCCTGCGCGTGGCCGCCGCCGTGGCGCCGATCGGCGCCGTGGTGGGCGAGTGGGTCGGCGCCTCGGCCGGGCTCGGCTACGTCATGCTGCAGGCCAATGGCCGCAGCCAGACGGACATGATGTTCGCGGCGCTCACCCTCCTGGCCGCCATGGCCATGGCGCTGTGGTTCGCCACCGACCGGCTGCTGCGGGCGCTGCTGCCCTGGCAGCCCGACCAGCTTTCCGAAGAAGCGTGAGGAAACCCATGACCCCGATCTCCCGCCGGGCGCTGCCGGCGCTCGCCGCCCTCGCCCTGCCCGCCGCCACCGCCGGGGCCGCCCAGGCCCAGTCACCGGCCCAGTCCCCGGCACAGGCTCCGGCGCCCGCCGCCACCGCCACCCCGGCCAAGCTCACCCTGCTGCTGGACTGGTTCGTCAACCCCGACCACGCGCCGATCATCGTGGCGCAGGAGGGCGGGCACTTCGCCCGCGCCGGGCTGGAGGTGCGGCTGGTGGCGCCGGCCGACCCGAACGATCCGCCCCGGCTGGTGGCGGCGAAGCAGGCCGATCTCGGCGTCTACTACCAGAAGAACCTGCACCTGGCGGTGGACCAGGGCCTGCCGCTGGCGCGCGTCGGCACGCTGGTGGCCACGCCGCTCTCCACCCTCTCCGTGCTGCGCGACGGGCCGGTGAAGCGGCTGGAGGACCTCAAGGGCAGGAAGGTCGGCTTCAGCACCGCCGGCTTCGAGGAGGTGGCGCTCGACACCATCCTCGGCACGGTCGGCCTCTCCTCGCGCGACGTGACGCTGGTCAACGTCAATTTCGGCCTGTCCTCGGCGCTGATGGCGGGGCAGGTGGATGCCATCCTGGGCGGCTTCCGCAATTTCGAGCTGCACCAGATGGAGATCGAGAAGCGCCCCGGCCGCGCCTTCTATCCCGAGCAGCACGGAATGCCGATCTATGACGAACTGATCTACGTGGCGCACCGCGACCGGGTGAAGGACCCCGCGCTCCGCCGCTTCATGGACGCGCTGGAGGCCGCCACCACCTTCCTCGTCAACAACCCGGAGGAGAGCTGGACCATGTTCATCGCCGGCCAGCGGCGGGAGCTGGACAACGAGCTGAACCGCCGCGCCTTCAAGGATACGCTGAACCGCTTCTCCCTCGCCCCCGCGGCGCTCGATGCCAACCGCTATCAGCGCTTCGCCCGCTTCCTGGAGGGGCGGAAGATGATCCGCGCCGTGCCGCCGCTGGAGCAGTATGCGGTGGAGCTGCCGGTGGCCTGACGGCACCTTCCACGATATAGGTATATATTCCTTTACTGCGGCGCGGCCCTTTTGCTAGGAAAATAAGCCTTAGCGAAAGGGTCCGCCATGCTCTCCGCCGCGCAATTCCAGCAGCTTTTCCCCGGGGCGCCCGAGGCGCACCGCAGCGCCTTCCTCGCCTCCGCCACGGCGCTGTTCCACCAGGCCGGGCTGCACGCCCGGCCGGCGCGCTGCCATTTCTTCCTGGCCCAGCTCGGCCATGAATCGGAGGGGCTGCGCCGGGTGGAGGAGGATTTGTCCTATTCCGCCGCGCGGCTGATGCAGGTGTGGCCGGCGCGCTTCCCCACCCTGGCGGCCGCCACGCCCTGCGCGCGGAACCCCGAGGCGCTGGCCGAGCGCGTCTATGGCGGCCGCATGGGCAATGACCGGCCGGGTGATGGCTACCGCTACCGCGGGCGCGGCTATCTCCAGCTCACCGGGCGGGATGCCTACCGCGCCGTGGGCGCCCTTGCCGGCCTGCCGCTGGAGGCACAGCCCGAGCTGGCCGCCACGCCGCAGCACGCCCTGGCGGTGGCCTGCGGCGTCTGGGTCTGGAAGGCGCTGAACCCCTATTGCGACGCGGGGGACTTCACCGGCCTCAGCCGGCGCATCAATGGCGGGCTGGTGGGGTTGCAGGACCGCTTCGCCTGGCTGGCGCGCGCCCAGGCCTGCCTGCCCTGGCCGGGGCTGGAGCAGGTGCGCGCCGTGCAGCGCCTGCTCCGCGCGCGCGGCCTGTATGACGGCTCGATCGACGGCATCCTCGGCCGCCGCAGCCTGGCCGGGCTGGCGGTGCTGCGCGCCGAGGCCGGGCTGCCGCCGGGCGGGCTGGATGGCGCGGTGCTGGCCCTGCTGCCGGCCGGGGATGGCGCCGCGCCGGCACGCGCCGCCTGAGCGGCCCCACACTCTCAAGTTGACTTTAGCCCGGCCGCCATGCGCTGATTTCGCCCGATAGGGAGGAAGAAACAGGCGTGGCCGACCGGGCGAAGCTCTGGTCCGTCTCCGCGCTGGCGCGCGAGTTCGGGCTCACCGCGCAGGCGCTGCGCTTCTACGAGGCGCGCGGCCTGCTGCACCCCCGCCGGCAGGACGGGGCGCGGGTCTATGACTACCGCGACCATGCCCGGCTGCGGCTGATCCAGAAGTTCCGCCACCTTGGCTTCTCCCTGGAGCAGATCGGCGAGTACCTGGCGCAGTACCGCGCCGGGCGGCCGAACGCGGCGCAGTTCCGCCTCGGCCTCGCCCGCATCGAGGCGCGGCTGGCCGAGCTGCGGCAGATGCGCCGCGAGCTGGACGAGACCATCACCGAGCTGGAGGCGATGCGGGAGGATGCGCAGGCGCGCCTCCGCTGCGCCTGCCACGACGCTGCCTGAGGGAGACCGCCACGCATGCCCGCCTACCACCCGCCCACC
>NZ_JCACVY010000254.1:0-4850 GCF_058833935.1 Roseomonas sp. TS2
GACCGCTACATGTTCCGACAGCTCGGCGTGTCGCTGCTCGCCGTCACCGTGGGGCTCGCCGCCCTGGTCTGGCTGACGCAGAGCCTGCGCTTCATCGAGCTGGTGCTGGACCGCGGCCTTTCCCTCGCGGTCTTCATCGAGCTGACCGGCCTGCTGCTGCCCAGCTTCTTCGCGGTGATCCTGCCCATCACCACCTTCGTGGTGACGCTGTTCACCTATGTGCGGCTGAACGCCGACCGCGAGCTGGTGGTGATGCGCGCCGCCGGCCTGTCGGACTGGCAGCTCTCGCGCCCGGCGCTGCTGGTGGCCTCCATCGCCACCGCGCTGGCCCTGTTCATGCAGCTCTGGCTGGTGCCGGTCAGCCATGCCGCCTTCCGCGCCTGGCAGTTCGAGATCCGCAACGAGATGGCGGCCATCCTGCTGCAGGAAGGGGTGTTCAGCAGCCTGGGCGACACGCTCACCGTCTATGCCCGCCAGCGCGCCGCGGACGGCACCCTGCGCGGCATCCTGGTGCACGACATGCGCGAGCCGGGCACGCCCGTCACCATCATGGCGCAGGAGGGGCGGCTGGTCTCCACCCCCGCCGGCCCGCGCGTGACGCTGCTGAACGGCGTGCGCCAGCAGATGGAGCCGGCCACGGCCACCCGCCCCGCGCGCCTCTCCGTGCTCTCCTTCGCCGAGAACAGCGTGGACCTGGCCAGCACCTCCAACAGCCCCGCCGAGACCGCCCGCAACCGCGACTCGCGCGAGCGCTTCGTGGGCGAGCTGCTGCACCCCGACCCGGAGGAGAACCTGCCGGAGCGCGACATCCGCAAGTTCCGCGCCGAGGGGCACCAGCGCCTCTCCTCCCCCTTCACCGCGCTCTCCTTCGCCATGGTCGGGCTGGCCACGGCGCTGGCCAGCGGCTTCCGCCGGCATGGCGACTGGCGGCCGGCGACCCTCGGCGTCGGGCTGGTGGTGGTGCTGCTGGCGCTGGGCCTCGCGGTGGGCAACCTGGCGGCGCGCAACAACGCCGCCATCCCGCTGGTCTGGGCGCAGGCCGTGGTGCCGGGGCTGATCGCGGCCTGGGTGCTCTCCGGCAGCCCGGGCCTGCCGCGCCGCCGGCCCGGCACGGCGGAAGGCTGAGCCGGCATGATGGCCTTCTCCTACACCCTCTCCGCCTACATCGCCCGCCGCTTCGCGGGCATGGCGCTGGCGCTGGTCGCGGCGCTCACCGGCCTCGTCGCGCTGTTCGACTTCATCGAGCTGCTGCGCCGCGCCGCCACCCGGCCGGAGGCCACCTTCGGCCTCGTCGCCTCCATCGCCTCGCTGCGGCTGCCCTTCGTGGTGCTGCAGATCCTGCCCTTCGCCGTGCTGCTGGGCGGCATCATCGCCTTCTGGCGCCTCGCCCGCTCCTCCGAGCTGGTGGTGGCGCGCGCCGCCGGCGTCTCGGCCTGGAGCTTCCTGGCGGGGCCGGTGCTGGTGGCGCTCTGCCTCGGCACGCTGGCCATCACCGTCGTCTCGCCGCTCTCCGCCGCCATGCTGGCGCGCGCCGAGCGGCTGGACGCCACCTACCTGCGCAACGCCACGGGCCTGTCCTCGCTGGCGGGGGGGCGGCTCTGGCTGCGCCAGGCCGACGCCACGCTGGAGCCGGGCGGCGTCGCCATCCTGGCCGGCGTGCCGGAGATCGGGCGGGAGGGCTTCCAGCTCACCCAGGTCTCGCTGTGGCGGCTCGCCGCCAACGACCGGCCGCTGGAGCGGGTGGAGGCGCCGCGCGCCCGCCTCATCCCCGGCGCGTGGGAGCTGGAGCAGGCGGTGGCCTTCGGCAGCGACCGCCAGCCCTCGGCGCCGGGCACGCTGCGCCTGCCCACCACCCTGACGCCCGACCGCATCGAGGACAGCTTCGCCAGCCCCGACACCCTCTCCTTCTGGGCGCTGCCGGGCTTCATCGCGGTGCTGGAGAGCGCCGGCTTCTCCGCCATGCGGCACCGGCTGCACTTCCATTCCCTGCTCTCCCTGCCGCTGCTGACGGCGGCCATGGCGCTGATGGCGGCCGGCTTCTCGATGCGCCATTCCCGCCGCGGCGGCGTGGCGCGGATGATCGGCGCCGGCATCGCCGCCGGATTCGCGCTGTTCCTGCTGGACAAGGTGTCGGAGGAGTTCGGCCAGGCCGGCACCCTGCCGGTGGCGCTGGCCGCCTGGGCTCCCTCGATCGCCGGCCTGCTGCTGGCGCTGACCCTGCTGATCTACCAGGAAGACGGCTGAGCCGGGCCGGGAGCCACGATCCGGGCTCCCGCCTCCAGGCCCGGCCTCCAGGCTCCGGGGCACGGTGCGCCGGAGGCCGCCGGCGGCGCCTGAGCGCAATGTGATGCCGCCCCGGCGCCCCTCGGCCCGCCCCGGCGCCGCGCATCCCTCTCGCCGCGCTCCGCCGAAGCCGCTATGGAAGCGGCATGGACCGAGCCATGCGCGACGCCGGGGAGCCCCCGGCAGGGAAGACGGATCGCCGGGGAGGGCCGCGGCGCTCCCTGCCGCCGGCCGGCTGGCGTGCCGCCCTGCTGGGCAGTGCCGTGCTGCTTTCCGCCAGCCTGCCGCTGCACCAGGCCGAGTCGCAGCCCGCCGCGCCGCAGCCAACCGGCGCGGTGCCGGCCGCCCCGCCGCAGGCCACAGCGCCCCAGGCAACAGCGCCCCAGGCAACACCGCCCCAGACCGGCAACAACGCCCCCGTCACCTTCACCGCCGAGGAGGTGGAGTACGACCAGGCGCGCGACCTCGTCACCGCGCGCGGCGCGGTGGAGGCCTGGCAGAACGAGCGCATCCTGCGCGCCGACCGCTTCACCTTCGACCGCAACACCGGCATCGCCACCGCCGAGGGCAACGTCCAGCTGCTGGAGGCGGACGGGCAGGTGCTGTTCGCCGACCGCGCCGAGCTGACCGGCAACATGCGCGATGGCGTGGTGGAGGGGCTGAAGGCCCGCCTCGCCCAGAATGGCCGCATGGTGGCCAGCGGCGCCCGCCGCACGGATGGCACCATCCTCGACATGTCGCGGGTGCTCTACACCTCCTGCGACCTCTGCGCCGAGAACCCGGAGGCGCCGCCGCTGTGGCAGCTGCGCGCCCGGCTGGCCACGCACGACCAGGAAGCCAAGCGCCTGCGCTACCGCGACGCCTCGCTGATGCTGGGCGGCGTGCCGGTGCTCTACACGCCCTATCTCTCGCACCCCGACCCCTCGGTGCCGCGCCAGTCCGGCTTCCTGACGCCCACCTTCGGCAGCAGCAGCTTCCTCGGCGGCTTCCTCACCACGCCCTACTACTGGGCGATCGACCCCAGCCAGGACCTGACCCTCTCGCCGACCTTCTCGACCAAGCAGGACCCGGCGCTCGGCTTCGACTACCGCCGCCGCTTCAACAGCGGCGAGATCCAGGCCACCGGCTCCGTCGGCCAGCGCGACGGCGCGCCGGGCGAGGAGGGCTGGGGCGGCCACATCTACAGCCGCGGCCAGTTCTCGATCGACGAGAACTGGCGCACCGGCTTCAACCTGAACCGCGCCAGCAGCGAGAACTACCTGCGCGCCTGGCGCTACCCGGCGCCCCGCCAGCTCTCCTCCGACGCCTATGCGGAGGGCTTCTGGGGCACCGAGGCCTATGCCCGCGTCGATGGCCGCGCCTATCAGGGCCTCTCCGAGGTGGACGACACGGGGCAGATCCCGCTCGTTCTGCCCAACCTCTTCGCCGATTACTGGGTGGGGCGCGACCGGCTGGGCGGCTATCTCAGCGCCGATATCGGCGCCTTCGCCCTCTTCCGCGACGAGGGGACGGACACCCGCCGCATCGCCTCCCGCCTGCGCTACGACCTGCCGCGCATCGACCGCTTCGGGCAGGTCTGGACCTTCCGCGCCCAGGCGGACGGGCTGGCCCGCTGGGTGGACGACCTCGACCTCGCCCCCAACTTCGCCAGCCGCAACACCGCCACCGACGCCACCGGCAATATCCGCGTGGCGCTGGACTGGCGCCTGCCGATGAGCCGCAGCGCCGGCGCCTACGGCACCCAGCTGATCGAGCCGCGGGTGCAGCTCGTCACCGGTCCGGCGACGGGGCGGCAGACCCTGGTGGCGAACGAGGACAGCCTCGACTTCGAGTTCACCGACGCCAACCTGTTCGAGCTCAACCGCTTCCCCGGCCGTGACCGGCAGGAAGGCGGCAGCCGGGTGGACGCCGCCTTCCGCGGCGCCTGGTTCTTCCCCAATGGCGGGCAGGTCGAGGCGCTGGTCGGCCGCTCCTTCCGCGCCAGCGAGGAGGCGGTGTTCGATGTCAATTCCGGCCTGCGCGACCAGGCTTCGGACTGGGTCGGCCGGGTGCGCTTCTCCCCTGTTTCCTGGCTGGACCTGACCGCCCGCGCCCGGCTGGACAAGGAGAACCTGGACAGCCGGCTGGTCGAGACCCGCGCCCAGCTCAGCCTCGGCCGCGTGACGCTCGGCGCCGGCTACCTCTACACTGACCCCTCCACCGCGCTGATCTCGACCCGCGAGCGGCGCGAGGTCTCGGGCTCCGCCCAGGCGCAGATCACCCGCTTCTGGCGCGGCGGCGGCTTCGGCCGCTACGACCTGGAGCTGGACCGCGCCGTCTCGGCCGGCGTCAACCTCACCTACGAGGATGAATGCCTGATCTTCGACACGCGCTTCGCCAAGACCTACGCGGAGCCGAGCAACCGCGCCTCCTACTATCCTTCCGACACCGTCCTGCTGTTCCGTGTCTCGTTCAAGACGGTGGGCGATTTCGGCTTCCGCGCGATCTGACGCCCTCCCCGGCGTCATACCCTGGCGCCATCCCCGCCGCCCTGCGCGATTGGGGCTGGCGGAGGATGCGCACCCGGC
>NZ_JCACVY010000255.1:0-4828 GCF_058833935.1 Roseomonas sp. TS2
CCTCCCATCTCGTGAAGTTCGCCTGCTACGGCGCCACGGCGGTCGGGCTGCTGCTGCTGCTCTCCATCCTCGGCACGCTGTTCTGGAACGGCTTCGCGGCGCTGAACCTGCGCGTCTTCACCGACATGACGCGCCCGCCCGGCTCCGAGGGCGGCCTGCTGAACCCGATCATCGGCAGCCTGATCCAGACCGGCATCGGCACCGCCATCGGCACGCCGATCGGCCTGCTCGTCGGCACCTACCTGGCCGAGTATGCCAAGAACTCGCCGCTGGCCAACGCGGTGCGCTTCGTCTCGGACATCCTGCTCTCGGCGCCTTCCATCCTGATCGGCCTGTTCGTCTACCAGATCCTGGTGGTGCCGTTCGGCGGCTTCTCCGGCTGGGCCGGCTCGGTGGCGCTGGCCATCATCGTCATTCCCATCGTGGTGCGCACGACGGAGGACATGCTCCGCCTGCTGCCCGACACGCTGCGCGAGGCCGTCATCGGCCTCGGCGCGCCGAAGTGGAAGATGATCACGCTGGTCTGCTGGCGGGCCGCGGCGTCCGGCATCGTCACCGGCGTGCTGCTGGCGGTGGCGCGCGTGGCGGGCGAGACGGCGCCGCTGCTGTTCACCTCGCTCGGCAACCTGAACTGGTCGCTCAGCCTCTCCGCGCCCATGTCCAGCCTGCCGATCACCATCTTCGCCTATGCCGGCTCGCCCTATCAGGACTGGATCGCGCTGGCCTGGGCCGGTGCGCTGATCATCACCCTGGGCGTGCTGGGGCTCAACATCGTGGCGCGCAGCCTGCTGCGCAGGAAGTGAGGAAGACCATGGGCGTTTCCATGATCCAGACCGGCGCGGACACCGCCGTGGCCGCCAAGCCGGGCGCCGCGATGAACGCGCCGCGCATCGCCGTGCGCGATCTCGACTTCTACTACGGCGCCAACAAGGCGCTGAAGGGCATCAACTTCGACCTGCCGGACCGGCAGGTGACGGGGATGATCGGCCCCTCGGGCTGCGGCAAGTCCACCCTGCTGCGGGTGCTCAACCGCATGTACAGCCTCTACCCCGGCCAGCGCGCCACGGGGCAGGTGCTGCTCGACGGCAAGAACATCCTCGACGCCGATGTGGACATGAACGCGCTGCGCGCGCGCATCGGCATGGTGTTCCAGAAGCCGACGCCCTTCCCGATGACGATCTACGAGAACATCGCCTTCGGCGTCCGGCTGCACGAGAAGCTCTCGAAGAGCCAGATGGACGAGCGGGTGGAATGGGCGCTGACGCGCGCCGCCATCTGGGGCGAGGTGAAGGACCGGCTGAACAGCAGCGCCATGGGCCTCTCGGGCGGCCAGCAGCAGCGCCTCTGCATCGCGCGCTCCATTGCCGTGCGCCCGGAGGTGATCCTGCTCGACGAGCCGACCTCGGCGCTCGACCCGATCAGCACCCTCAAGATCGAGGAGCTGATCGACGAGCTGAAGCAGGACTTCACCATTGCCATCGTCACGCACAACATGCAGCAGGCGGCGCGCTGCGCCGACCAGGTGGCCTTCTTCTACCTTGGCGAGCTGATCGAGGTGGCGCCGGCGGAGGAGATGTTCACCGCGCCCAAGCAGAAGAAGACCCAGGAATACATCACCGGCCGTTTCGGCTGACGAGGGCGCCATGAAGACCTTGCCGACCGAGACGTCCGACCCGCAGCCCCAGCAGAGCGAGCACATCGTGCGTTCCTACGAAGAACAGCTCAAGCGCCTGCGCGAGATGGTGGCCCGCATGGGCGGGCTGGCCGAACGCCAGGTGGCCGACGCCGCCACGGCCCTGATCCGCCGCGACACCGAGCTCGCCAGCGCCGTCGTCGGCCGCGACGGCGAGATCGACGCGCTGGAGACCGAGATCGAGAATTTCTGCGTCCGCCTCCTGGCGCTGCGCCAGCCGATGGCGGCCGACCTGCGGCTGATCGTCGCCGCCATGAAGGTCTCGACCGACATCGAGCGCATCGGCGACTACGCCCGCAACGCCGCCAAGCGCGCCATCGTCGTCTCGCAGCAGCCGCACCTCGGCAGCCTCAACGGCTTCCAGTGGATGGCCAAGCTGGTGCAGGAGAACCTCAAGGAGGCGATCGACGCGCTGGTGAAGGAGGACGCCGCCGCCGCCGAGCGCGTCTGGGGCGCCGACGCGCCGGTGGACGACATCTACAACGGCATCTTCCGCGAGATGCTGACGCACATGATGGAGGACCCGCGCAACATCACCGCGGCCACCCATCTGCTGTTCATCGCCAAGAATTTCGAGCGGATCGGCGACCACGCGACGAACATCGCGGAGACCGTCCACTACGCCGTGCTCGGCCACATGCTGCCCGAGGACCGTCCGAAGTCCGACGCCTCCGCCTACACCGTTGTCCGCCCGCCCGCCTGAGCGCGGCACCCGCGAGACTGACCGAGGAAAGACCCCGGCCATGGCCGAGCTGAATTCCGGCATGCCCCGCCCGACCATCCTGGTGGTCGAGGACGAGGCGCCGCTGCTGACCCTGCTGCGCTACAACCTGGAGAAGCAGGGCTTCCAGGTGGACGAGGCGGCCGACGGCCAGGAGGCGCTGATGCGCGTGGCCGAGGCGCCGCCCGACCTCGTGCTGCTGGACTGGATGCTGCCCGCCATGTCCGGCCTCGAGGTCTGCCGCCAGCTGCGCCGCCGGCACGACACGCGTGGCCTGCCGATCATCATGGTCACCGCCCGCACCGAGGACCAGGACGCCGTCCGTGCCCTCGACACGGGCGCGGACGACTACATCGCCAAGCCCTTCGTGATGGAGGCGCTGCTGGCGCGCATCCGCGCCCTGCTGCGCCGTTCCGGCGGCGTCGCCACCAAGGGCACGCTGGCCTGGCAGGACGTGACGATGGACCAGGACGCGCACCGCGTCTCGCGCGGCGGGCGGCCGCTGCATCTGGGCCCCACCGAGTACCGGCTGCTGGAGTTCTTCCTGCAGCATCCCGGCCGCGTCTTCTCGCGCGAGCAGTTGCTGGATGCGGTGTGGGGCCGCGACATCCATGTCGAGCCGCGCACGGTGGACGTGCATATCCGCCGCCTGCGCAAGGCGGTGAACGGCGAGGGCGAGGTGGACATCATCCGCACCGTGCGCAGCGCCGGCTACGCGCTGGATCTGGAGCACGCCTGAGGCGTCCGGGCCGGGGCCGCCCGCCGGGGCGGCCCGTCCGGCCTTGCACCCGGCGGCGCGGGAGGTCATCTGCCAGGCTGCGCAACCGCCAGGGAGACCCCGCATGGACCCCGTTACGCCACAGCCGCGCGAGGCCGAGAGCCGGCTGCGCAACGTCGCGCTCGCCGTGCACGGCCTCTACGCCGCCAGCTTCCTGCTCGGCGTCACCGTGCTGGTCGGCGTGGTGCTGGCCTACATGAAGCGTGCCGATGCGGCGGGCACCATCTACCACTCCCACCTGACCTACGCGATCCGCACCTTCTGGATCGGCCTCGCGCTCAGCGTGGTGAGCTTCGTGCTGTCCTTCGTGGGGCTCGGCTTCCTCCTCGGGTTCTTCGCCCTGGTGTGGTTCGTCATCCGGCTGGTGCGGGCCTTCCTGGCCTGGAACGACCGCCGCGCCGTGGAGCGGCCGGAGCGCTTCTTCTGAAGGCGCCTTCCCCCGGGCTCCCGCCACGCGGCGCCGACTGACAGGCGCCGCCCACGGCATTACCCTGTGGCCTGAATCGGAAGGACAGGATACCAGCCTGCATGGCGGGAAGCATGGAACTGTCGCTGCGCCTGTGCCCCGGGGCGCAGGCCGTGCCGGTGTTGCTGGACCGGCTGGAGGCCTATGCGGAGGAGACCGGCCTGCCGATGGGGCCCTCCCAGCGCCTGGCGCTGGTCTGCGAGGAATGGCTGGCCAATGTGGCGATGCACGGGACCGGGGCGAGTTATGCCGAGCTGTCGCTGTGGCGCGAGCCGGGGAGCCTGCATCTGCGCCTGGCCGATGACGGGCCGCCCTTCGACCCCCTGGCCGCGCCGCCGCCCGACACGGGCCGGCCGCTGGAAGAGCGTATGGCGGGCGGCCTCGGGCTGCATCTTATGCGCCGGATGACCCGGCGCCTGGACTATGCGCGGGAAGCCGGCTGCAACAGGCTGCTGGCCGTGCTGGACGTGGCGTGATGCAATGCGACAAGGAGCGGGAGAGATTATGGAGATCGTCGAGGTCCGGGCGGAGGGCGCAACGGTGGCGGTGCTGGAGGGACGGCTCGACACCGTGACCGCCCCGCTGGTCGAGGCGCGTCTCCTGGCCCTGCTGGAGGAGGGGGCCGTGGTGGCTGATCTCGCGGCGGTCCGCTACGTTTCCTCGGCGGGGCTGCGGGTGCTGCTGCGGGCGGCCAAGCAGGGCATGGGCTCCGGCCGCGGCTTCAGCATCTGCGGCCTGCAATCCCCCGTGCGCGAGGTGTTCGAGATTTCCGGATTCGACCGCATCATCCCCGCCTATCCGACACGGGCCGAGGCCCTGGCCGCCTGAGCCGCGCCAGGGCGAGGGGCAGGGGCATGTGCGCGCCATGATGCCGCCCCTGCCGGCCGAGGCACTGGCCAGCCAGGGGCTGGAGCGGCTGGTCGGCCTCTCCGACGGTATGGTGCTGCAAGGCCGGCTGCGCCGCGCCGCGCCGCTCATCGCGGAGGCCGGGCCCGGGCGGCTGCCCAGCCCGGAGATGGACGACCCCTTCTGGGCCCGGCTGATCGATGCCGTCACGGTGCAGGAGACGCGGCTTTTCCGCACGCCGCAGCAATGGCTGGGGCTGGCGGCGCGGGTGCTGCCGGGGCTGGCCGGGCTGGGCCGGCCGGCGCAGCTGCTTTCCGCCGGTTG
>NZ_JCACVY010000256.1:0-4816 GCF_058833935.1 Roseomonas sp. TS2
GTGCGCGCGCGGCCCGGCGAAGCCCGGCTCCGCCTCGGCGAAGCCGGGCTGGAAGGGCTCCGGCCGCCCGCCGGCGGAAGGCCAGGGCGCGGCGGGCGGAGGGGCGCCGCCTTCCGCCCCCTCATCCTCCACCACGGCGCCCGTGGTCCCGGCGCCCACCGCCAACGCCCGGCGCAGCGCCGAGATCAGCGCGCCGCGCACCGCGCCGGCCTCGCGGAAGCGCAGCTCGGTCTTCATCGGGTGGACGTTCACATCCACCATCTCGGGGGGGAGGTCGATGAACAGCGCCGCCACCGGGTGCCGCCCGCTGGCGATGAGGTCGCGGTAGGCCACGCGCAGCGCGGCGCGCAGCAGCGGGTCCCGCACGGGGCGGCGGTTGACGACGAGGTGCTGCTCGGCCGCGGTGGGGCGGGTCAGGCCGGGCAGGGCGGCCATGCCGTCGAGCGTCAGCGCCTCCCAGGAGGCGCCGCCCACCGGCACGGCGGCGGCGGCGAAATCCGGCCCCAGCACGGCGGCGAGGCGCCCGGCGCGGTCGGCCGGCGCCAGGTTCAGCACGGCGCGCCCCTCCAGCTCCACGCGGAAGGCCACCTCCGGCCAGGCCAGCGCCAGGCGGCGCACCGCCTCCACCGCGTGCCCCGCCTCGGTGCCGGGGGTCTTGAGGAACTTGCGGCGGGCGGGGGTGGCGTAGAACAGGTCCCGCACCTCGACGCGCGTGCCCGGGGCGCCGGCGGCGGGCCGCACCTCGCCCTTGGCGCCCCCTTCGACGGTGATCTGGTGCGCCTCGCCCCCCTGCGGGCGGCTGGTGATGCAGAGCCGCGCCACGGCGCCGATCGAGGGCAGCGCCTCGCCGCGGAAGCCCAGCGTGGCGATGCGGAACAGCGCCGCCTCCTCCGGCAGCTTGGAGGTGGCGTGCCGCTCGACGCAGAGGGCGAGATCGGCCGGCGACATGCCGGCGCCGTCATCCTCCACCAGGATGCGCCCGGTGCCGCCTCCCTCCAGCGCCACATGGATGCGGCGGGCGCCGGCGTCGAGCGCGTTCTCCACCAGCTCCTTCACGGCGGCGGCGGGGCGCTCGACCACTTCGCCGGCGGCGATGCGGTCGGCCGTGGTGGCGGAGAGAAGGCGGATGCGATCCATGCCCGGGCTTATAGCGCAGCCCGGCGGGCGGCGCCGCAGCCGCACCCGGAAACGCTGCCGGAAAAGAGCCGCCGGATTGCCGGCCGGGGAAGGGTGCTTCCCCGGCGCCGCCTCAGTTCGGGTTGCCCTGCATGTCGCGGATGCGCGCGATCAGCCCCGCCGTGGAGGGGTCGTGCTCGCCCACGCGGCCCGCCGGCTCCAGCTCCGGCAGGATCGACTTGGCGAGCTGCTTGCCCAGCTCCACCCCCCACTGGTCGAAGGCGTCGATGTCCCACAGCGCGCCGAGGCAGAACACCTTGTGCTCGTAGAGCGCCACGAGCTGGCCCAGCGTGTAGGCGTCCAGCCGGTCCAGCAGCAGGGTGGTGCTCGGCCGGTCGCCGGGGAAGAGGCGGTGCGGCAGCAGCCGGGCAATCTCCTCGGCCGGGGTGCCGGCCTTCCGCATCTCGGCGGTCACCTCCGCCTCGGTGCGGCCGCGCAGCAGGGCCTCGGCCTGGGCCAGGCCGTTGGCCAGCAGCAGGCGGTGGTTGTCGGCATAGGGGTGGTTCGGGTTGGCCACCAGCACGAAATCCGCCGGCACAGGGGTGGTGCCCTGGTGCAGCAGCTGCATGAAGGAATGCTGCGCGTTGGTGCCCGGCTCGCCGAAGATCACCGGGCCGGTGTCGTGCCGCACCGGCTCGCCGGCCAGGGTGACGCGCTTGCCCAGGCTCTCCATCTCCAGCTGCTGAAGATGCGCCGGGAAGCGGGAGAGGCGGTGGTCGTAGGGCAGGATGGCATGCGCCTTCAGCCCCAGCCCGTTGACGTGCCAGGCGGTGATGAGCGCCAGCAGCAGCGGCAGGTTCTGCTCGGGCGGTGCGGTGAGGAAGTGCTCGTCCATCGAGCGGGCGCCGGCCAGCAGCTGCGAGAACTCGTCCCAGCCGCAGCCCAGCGCGATGGACAGGCCGATCGCCGACCACAGGGAGAAGCGCCCGCCCACCCAGTCGTGGAAGCCGAACACCCGGTCCGGCATGATGCCGAAGGCCGAGGTGGCCTCGTGGTTGGTGGAGAGGGCGGCCATGTGCCGGCGCGCGCCGGCCTCGCCCAGGTTGCGCTCCAGCCAGCCGCGCACCACCCGGGCATTGGCCATGGTCTCGGCGGTGGTGAAGGTCTTGCTGGCCACCAGCATCAGGGTGCGGTGCGGGTTCAGCCGGGGGCGGATGGCCTCCCAGTTGTGCGCGTCGGCATTGGCCAGATAGAGCGGCCGCATCGGCGAGCGGACCGTCCAGAGTGCCCGGCTGGCCATGAAGGGGCCGAGGTCGGAGCCGCCGATGCCGATGTTGATGACATCGGTGAAGGTCTCGCCGGTGGCGCCGCGAATGTCGCCGGTGTGGATGGCGCGGGTGAACTGCCGCATCCGCTCCAGCGTCTCCTCCACCGAGGCGCTGGCATCCTCGTAGCCGCCCTCGGGCAGGGCGGCGCGGAAGCCGGCGCTGCGCGGCGCCCGCAGCGCCATGTGCAGCACGGCGCGCTGCTCGGTCTGGTTGACGATCTGGCCGGCCGCCATGGCGTCGCGCCGCGCCGTCACCTGGGAGGCCTGCGCAAGCTCCAGCAGCGCCGCCAGCACCTCGGAATCGATCGAGGTCTTGGACATGTCGAGCAGGATGCCGCAGGCCTTGCGGTGGAAGCGCTGGAAGCGCTCCGGGTCGGCGTCGAACAGGGTCCGGATCGATCCGGCGCCGGGCCGCTGGGCCAGCGAATGGATCCGGGCCCAGGCGGTCTCGCGCGCGGAAAGCGTCATGCAGTCGGTCCCCAGTTCACTCCGTGAACGCAGGCTAGAGTGTCACCCGGGGGTGTCAAAGCCCCTTGCCGGACACCTACGCTACAGCCCCTCTGGCTGGCCTGCCACCGTCACGGAAAGCTGACCGGGAACGAGCAGGCGGGCCGCGAGTTTCGTCGCCTGATCGCGGCTGATGGCGGCCAGGCGTGCGGGGCGGCGCTCCAGCCAGTCCAGCGGGCGGCCGTTGCGGCGCATCGCCAGCAGGGTGGCGGCGATTCGGCGGCTGTCGGTGAACTGGAGCGGCTGGCTGCCAGTCATGTAGGCCACCGCCTCCTCCATCTCCTCCGCCGTCGGGCCCTGCTCGGCCATGCGCTTCCACTCGGCGCGCAGCACGCCGAGCAGCTCGGCCACCCGCGCATTGACCGTGGCGCAGGAGCCGGCCAGCACGCTCTGGCCGAACAGCACGTCGAGCCCGGCGCCGATGCCGTAGGTCAGGCCCCGCTCCTCGCGGATGCTGCGGGTGAGGCGGGCGGTAAAGCCGCCGCCGGCCAGGATGCGCAGCACCACCTGCGCCGCCTCCCAGTCCGGGTCGTCCACCGAGAGGCCGGGCTGGCCGAACAGCACGAAGGATTGCGGCGAGGCCACCGGCACCACCTGGGTGCCGAACTGGCGGAAATCCGGCAGCGGCGGCGGCGCGGGCGGCGCGCCTTCCGGCAGGGCGCCCAGCAGCTCGGGCAGCAGCGCGGCCAGCTCCGCCGCGGTGATGGCGCCGGAGGCAGCCACCAGCAGCCCCTCCCGGCCCTGGGGGCCACGGCGCAGATGGCGGCCCAGCGCGGCGCGGAGCTGCTCCACCGTCAGCGCGGCCAGGCTTTCCTCCGTGCCGCCGGAAGGGCGGCCGGCGGGATGGTCGGGGTAGCCGGCGGCCCAGAAGGCGCGGGCGCCACGGCCGCGCGGCCCTTCCAGCGACTGCCGGGCGCGGGCGATGGCGCGGGCGCGCAGCCGCGCCACGTCCGGCTCGGCCAGGGTGGGCGCCGTCATCGCCAGCCGGGCGAGGCGCACCGCCTGCGGCAGGGCGGGGGCGAGGGCGCGCAGGCTGCCGTCGAAGCTGTCGCGCGAGGCGCTGAAGTCGAGGCCGATGCCCTCGTCGCGCAGCGCATCGGCGAAGGCCAGGGCGGAGAGGTCGCCGGCGCCCTCGGTCATCAGCGCGGCGGCGAGCGCCGAGGCGCCCTCCTGCCCCTTGGGGTCGAGCGAGGCGCCGCCCGGCCAGGACCAGGCGAGGCTGACCACCGGCACCGAATGGTCCTCGGCCAGCCAGGCGGTGAAGCCACCGCCCTCCACCACCTGGATGGGCAGCGAGAAGCCGGGCGCCGCCGGGTCGGCGCTCATGCCGCGCCCTCCGGCAGCAGCCAGCCGCTCATCGAGGGGCGGGCCAGCACGGCGCGGGCCGCCGCTTCCACCTGCGCGCGCGTCACGGCGCGGATGCGGGCGGGCCAGTACTCGATGGCCTCCAGCGGCAGGCCGGTGGCGAGCGCGCCGCCCAGGATGCGCGGCGCGGTGCCCAGGCTGTCCAGCGCCAGCAGCGTGCCGGCGGTGAGCTGGCGGATGGAGCGGGCCACCTCCGCCTCGGTCACGCCCTTCTCCAGCAGCGTGCCGATGCAGGCGCCGACCGCCTCCTCCAGCTTCGCCGTGGTGGTCTCGCGGCGGGGGGTGACGAACAGCTCCAGATTGCCGGTGCCGATGGCATCCCCGTCGTAGCCGCAGCCGGCGGAGACGGCGAGGCCGCTCTGCACCAGCGCCTCGTGCAGGCGGGAGCCCTGGCCGCCGCCCAGCAGGTGGGAGAGCACCTCCAGCGGGTAGGCGTGCTCGCTCGGCGTGGCGCCGGCCGTGGTGGGGACGAGGGTGGGGGCCACCCAGCCGCGCAGGAAG
>NZ_JCACVY010000257.1:0-4766 GCF_058833935.1 Roseomonas sp. TS2
CGCTGCTGGCTTTCCTGGCCTGGGATTTCCTGTTCCTGGAGCCGCGCCTCACCCTCTCCCTCTCCGGCGTGCAGGAGGTGACGGGGGCGGCGATCTTCGTCTGCGTGGCGCTGCTGCTGGCCGGCACCACGGGCGGGCTGGGCCGCTCGGCGGCGCGGGCGCGGGCGCGGCTGTTCGGCATGCGGCGGCTGGTGGAGCTCTCCCGCCGGCTGGCCGCCGCCGCCTCGCCCGCCGATCTGCTGGAGGTGGTGGCGCAGGAGGCGGAGCGACTGGCCGGCCGCCCCGCCTGCGTGCTGCTGGGGCTGGAGGGCGAGCCGGTGCCGCGCGCCGCCCGCCCGCTGGACGCCGAGCCGGACGCGGATTCAATGGCCGCCGCGCGCTGGGCGCTGGCGCATGACCGCCGCGCCGGCGCCGGCACCGACGCGCTGCCCGCCGCCGCTTGGCAGTTCCGCCCGCTGCGCACGCGGGAGGGCGCGCTCGGGCTGATCGGGCTGCGGATGGACCTGCCCGGCCTGCCGCCCCTCGACGACGAGCGCGACCGCGCGCTGGACTCGCTGGCCGACCAGGCCGCCATCGCCCTGGAGCGCGACCGGCTGATGCAGGACCAGGCGCGCCTCGCCGCGCAGGCCGAGACGGAGGCGCTGCGCTCCGCCCTGCTGGCCTCGATCGGGCATGACCTGCGCACGCCGCTCACCGCCATACGCGGCGCGCTGGAGACGCTGCGCCTCTCCGGCGCCGCCCTCTCCGCCGCGGTGCGGGCGGACCTGCTGGAGACGGCGGAGGCGGAGACGGTGCGGCTCAACCGCTACCTCACCAACATCATCGACCTGGTGCGGCTGGAGAGCGGCCAGCTCCAGCCCCGGCGCGCGCCGGTGGACCTCGACGACGCGCTGCGCACCGCCACCGCCCGCGCCGCCCGCGCCAGCGGGCGGGAGATCGCGCTCAGCGTGCCGCCGGGCCTGCCCGAGCCGCGGCTGGATGCCGTGCTGCTCGACCAGGTGCTGGCCAACCTGCTGGACAACGCCCTGAAGTTCTCGCCCCCCGGCAGCCCGGTGCGGGTGGCGGCGCGGCGCGCGGGGCCCGAGGTGGTGCTCAGCGTGGAGGATGCGGGAAGCGGCATCCCGCCCGACCAGCTCGGGCAGGTCTTCGACCCCTTCTTCCGCATCCGCCGTGGCGATTCGGCGCCGGCCGGCACCGGGCTGGGGCTCGCCATCTGCCGCGGGCTGGTGCATGCCATGGGCGGGCGCATCACCGCGCAGAGCCCGGCGCGGGAGGCGCCAGGAGAGAACCCGGGAACCCGCATGTCGGTCCACCTGCCGCTATGAGCCAGCCGACGCGCATCCTGGTGGTGGATGACGAGCCGCAGATCCACCGCTTCCTCGGCCCCGCGCTGGGCGCCGCCGGCTACGCGCCGCTGCGGGCGGAGACGGCGCAGGAGGCGCTGCGCCTGGCCGCCACCGCCGCCCCCGCCCTGCTGCTGCTCGACCTCGGCCTGCCGGACATGGACGGGCAGGCGCTGATCCCGCGCCTGCGCGCCTTCTGCCCCGCCCCCATTCTGGTGGTCTCGGCGCGCGGGCAGGAGACGGAGAAGGTGGCGGCGCTCGACGCCGGCGCCGAGGACTATGTGGAGAAGCCCTTCTCCCTGGCCGAGCTGCTGGCGCGCATCCGCGTGGCGCTGCGCCGGGCTGAGGCGGCGGGCGCGGCGCCGGCCCCGGCGGCGGCGCGCATCGAGATCGGCCCGCTGGCCATTGACCTGGAGCGCCGCCTCGCCCGGCTGGGCGAGGACCCGCCGCTGCACCTGACACCGCGCGAATGGGAGCTGCTCGTGGCCCTGGCGCGGGCGCGCGGGCGGGTGATGACGCAGCGCCAGCTGCTCGACGCCGTCTGGGGCCCGGCGCATGCCGAGGACGCGCAGTATCTGCGCGTCTATGTCGGGCACCTGCGGCAGAAGCTCGGCGCGGCGGCGGGGCTGCTGCGCACCGAGCCGGGGGTGGGCTACCGGCTGGAGGAGGGCTGAGCCTCAGCCGGCCCGCAGCGGCGCCGCCTTCGCCCCCAGCGCCGCGATCAGCGCCGCCGGCGCGCAGGCCAGCTGCAGGCCGCGCCGGCCGCCATTCACCACGATCTCGGCCTGCTCCAGCGCGCTGGCGTCGAACACCGTGCGCAGACGCTTCTTCTGGCCGAGCGGGCTGATGCCGCCCACCACATAGCCGGTGGCGCGCTCGGCCCGGGCCGGCTCGGCCATCTCGGCGCGCTTGGCGCCGAGCGCCGTGGCCAGCGCCTTCAGGCTGAGGCGCGCATCGGAGGGGATGGCGGCACAGACCAGTTCGCCCGTGTCCAGCACCGCCACCAGCGTCTTGAACACGGCCGCCGGCGAAAGGCCGAGCGCGGCCGCCGCATGCAGCCCGATCGCCTCGGCGGCGGGGTCGTATTCGTATTCCAGCAGGCGGGCGCGCAGCCCGGCGGCCTCGGCGGCGCGGGTGGCGGGCGTGGCCTTCACGCTCATGGGTGCGTCTCCTTCCCCCGCCGCCGCGCGGCGGCGGGCACTCCTGTCTCCGCGTGCGCCGCAGGAGCGTCAAGGCCGGGCGCGGGGCGCCGGGCTGGCGCGAATCCGGCACCGGTGCCAAGAGCATCAGGGGATCACGAGCGGCGGCGGGGCGATGGCGGGCTATTCGACGGATGTGCTGGTGCTGGGCTCGGGCTCTGCGGGGCTGACGGCGGCCCTCACCGCGGCACGGCGGGGGCTTTCCGTCACCGTGCTGGAGAAGACCGGCCGGCTGGGCGGAACCACGGCGATGTCGGGCGCCGGCACCTGGATTCCCGCCAGCCACCACGCCGCCGCCGCCGGCATCGAGGACAGCGCCGAGGAAGCCCTGGCCTATATCCGCGCCGCCGCGCCGGAAGGCTGGGCGGAGACGGAGGAGCCGCTGTGGCGCGCCTTCGTCGATGCCGCGCCGGAGATGCTGCGCTTCGTCGAGGCGCACACGCCGCTGCGCTTCGCCCTGACGCCGGAGCCGGACCCGCTGCGCACCCTGCCGGGCGCGAAGGCGCGGGGGCGGATGATGTCGCCCCTGCCGCTCAGCCGCTGGCGGGCGGGGCGCTTCGCCTTCCGGATCCGCCGCTCCACCATCCCGGAGATCTTCACCTACCACGAGGCGGTGACGACCGACCTCTACCACAAGCCCTACCGCACCGCGCTGGAGCTGTGGCCGCGGCTGCTGTGGCGGCTGCTGACCAACACGCGCGGCAAGGGCACGGCGCTGGTGACGGGGCTGCTGCGCGGCTGCCTGGATGCCGGGGTGCGGGTGGCGCTGAACGCCCGCGCGGTGGAGCTGACGCTGGACGAGATGGGCGCCGTGACCGGCGCGGTGGTGGAGCGCGGCGGCCGGCGGGAGCAGTGGACGGCGCGGGCCGGCGTGGTGATCGCCACCGGCGGCTTCGAGTGGGATGCGGGGCTGATGGCGCGCCACTTCCCCGGCCCGCTCGACTATCGCGGCAGCCCCGGCGCGCATGAGGGGGACGGGCAGCGCCTGGCCGAGGCCGCCGGGGCGGCGCTGGCGCATATGGACCAGGCGACCATCACCCCCTCCGTGCCGGTGCGCTACGAGGGGCGGCTGCTGGCCCAGCCGGTGCCCTTCCACACCGAGCCCTACGCCATGCTGGTCAACCGCCACGGCGCGCGCTTCGTCAACGAGCTGACCTTCAACATCGGCGAGGTGCTGGACCGGCGCGACCCGGCGACCGGCGAGCCCGTCCACCTGCCCGCCTGGGTGATCACCGATGCGCGGATGCCGGAGGAGGTGCCGCCGATGCGCTGGGCGGCGAAGGCGGACCCCTCCTGGCTGCGGCAGGCCGAGAGCATCGGCGCCCTGGCCCGGCTGATCGGCGTGCCGCCGGAGGCGCTGGAGGCCAGCGTGGCACGCTTCAACGCCGCCGCCGAGGCGGGCGAGGACCGGGACTTCGGCCGCCCGGCGCGGGCCGACGCCGCCTCGGCCGGTGACAAGAGGCGGCGGGCGGGCATCAGGCCCATTCTGCGCGCGCCCTTCCTGGCCATGCCCTTCAGCCGCTCGATCCTCGGCACCAAGGGCGGCGCCCGCACCAATGCCTATGCCGAGGTGCTGCGGCCGGATGGCAGCGTCATCCCCGGCCTCTTCGCCGCAGGGGTGGCGATGGCCAACCCGATCGGCACGCGCAATGTCGGCACCGGCACGACGATCGGCCCGAACATGGCCTGGGGCTACATCGCCGGGCAGCGCCTCGCCCGGCGCAACCAGCCGCCCGCCGCGCCGCTCCTGTCCTGACGCGGCGGCGGGGGATGGTCCCCGCCGGACGGGCCGCCCCGGATTCCCGGGATTGTGATGCCGCCGCCCCGGCTTCTTCCCGGTTGTTGAAGCTTGGCCGCTGGAAAGCCCCCCTGCCCCGTGCCGTCATGGCCGGGTGCGGCGGGCGCTGCCACGGCGGCCGGGCTGCCCCTCGGCGCCCGGCCTGGTTTCCCGGCAGGAAGGGCGCGGCCGGTGCCGCCGCGGCCCTTTCCCCATCGAGCGGAGTGTCCTCTTGCGAACCGAATGCCGCGTCCGGCCGTCCCTTCCCTCCCCGCGCCCGCAGGAGACACCGTGATGAGGGAAGCGCCCGCCGCCCCGACCATGCGGGCCGCCGTGCAGACCGGCCCCGGCCGGATGGAGATCCGCGCGGTGCCCCGCCCCGAGCCGGGCCCCGGCCAGGTGCGGCTGCGGCTGGAGGGCTGCGGCGTCTGCGCCTCCAACCTGACG